>NZ_JBANBK010000029.1:0-93679 GCF_053572325.1 Bradyrhizobium sp. UFLA05-112
CCTCGACAACCCGTTCGGCACGAGGCTGTCACCCATGTCTTAGGTACGGTCCGTTACCCATGTCTTCGGGCCGGACAGGGAGAAGGTGGTGCCGCAAGAGGGACTCGAACCCCCGACCCCGTCATTACGAATGACGTGCTCTACCAACTGAGCTATTGCGGCGGACCCTTGGGAGATCCTTGGGGGCCGACACGACCCGCGGCCCCAAATACGCGCGCCCCTGATATCGGGCATGGCCGGAATTGGCAAGGACAAGCCGGGCCGAACTTGCCGATCAGCGGCCCCAGCGGGACCAGAACCCCCGCCAACCGCCGGCCTGGGCCTTCGGCGTGCCGATTTGTTCCGTAAATTCGTCGCTGGGGCCCTCGTCATCGATTCCGGGGTCATCGGGTGCGCGGATGATCGGGATGACGGCGGGAATCGGCGAAGACACCGGCTTGCCGAGGTCGGCCCGGGCGCGGAACATGGGTGTGGCCGCAATGGTGGCTGATTCGGCGGGCCCCTCGGCCGGTTTGGCCAGCTCAGTGGTCTCCGTGGCCGGCTCTGACGCGTCGGACACTTTCGCTTCGGACATTTTGACGTCGACCGTCTTGGCTTCTGTCTTTGCCTCCGGCGCCTTGATCTCGGAAGGCTTGGCTTCCGAAATCTTGGCCTCCGAAGGCTTGATCTCCAAAGGCTTGGGTGCGGGCGGCAGGTTGTCCTGCGCGGCTGGCGCAGGCGCCGGCTGGATCGGTTCTAGCGCCTCGCTACTCACGGTAATCCGCTTCGGCGGCGGGGCAGCCAGCATGGCCTCCTCGAACGGGGAGGCCTCGATCGTCGTGCCCTTGTCCGAGGGCAGGCTCGCCACCGGCGTCTGCCATTGGAAGGCGTCGAGCCGGCCGGTAACCGGCGAAACCGGACGCCAGCGGTTGCTGACATAGCCGTCGGCCGTCCAGGCCGGGTCGTGACGCGCGCGCACCGCGCGCAAGGTCCAGGCCCGCGCGCGGCCGCTGTCGCCATGTTCGGCGCGCTCGATCTCCGCCATCAGCAGCGCAACCCGCTGGGTCGGATCGTTGACCAGCGGTGCCAGCGCCTCGCGCGCGCGGGCGAATTCGGATGCATCGATCGCGGCGCGCGCGAGCGCGAGCTGGCCCTCGACATGACCGGGCGTCTTGGCCGCCAGCGTCTCGATCCTCTGCAGGCGCTGCCGCGCGGAATCGCCGAGCTTCACATGCGCATAGGCGTCCGCAAGATCGGGATGCGGATGGGAGAGCCAGGCAGCTTCCACCAGCTTCATGGCGCGACGCACCTGATGCGCCTCGCTCTCGAATTTCGCCGCGAGGGCTGCAGCCGGCACCAGCGTCGGTGCGAGTTTCACCGCTTCCATCACGCTCTCGCGCGCCACGTCGCGGTCCATGGTCTCGAGCTCCAGCGCGCGCGCGGTGAGCAGGACACCGCGCTGCCGGCGCCAGGTCTTCTTGTCGATCAGGCCCGCGGAGAGATTTGAATCGAGGATCGCAAGCGCGCCGCTCCAGTCGCTGCGCGCGCAGCGGAAACCGAGCACCGCCTGCGAGGCCCAGGTCGAGGACGGCGACAACTTGATTGCCTCCTCCGCGATCATCACTGCGGAAACGGCGTCATCGGCGCGCTGCGCCTCGATGAACAGGCCGCGCAGGCCGAGGAGCCGCGTGTCGGGTCGTTCGGCCATGGCGCGGAAAGCTCGCTGCGCCTCGTCGCGATTGCCGTCGAGCTGCGCCGACTGCGCATGCAGCAGCAGCGCCAAAGGATCGTCCGGCGCATGCCGCCGCGCGGCTTCCGCATGGCGGCGCGCACGCGCGCTGTCGCCATGGCCGATCGCCAGCAGGCCATGGGTGATGGCGTGGCGGCCACGCGCATGGCGCTTCTCGTGGCGACGGCGACGCATCCGCGCCGGCGTTCGCCAGATCCCGCTCAAAATGCTCCAGGCGAATATGGCAGCCACCGCAACAAGGCCGAGCCCGAACGCGAACACCGGCACCGTCGTCGTGGCGCGTAAGTTGCCCCAGGTCAGGATGACATCGCCAGTCTGATCGGCAACCCAGGCCGCGCCGGCCGCGGCAAGTGCGATGAGGATGAGGAACGATACGACGCGAAGCATGGTGATCCCTTCAGGCGCGGCCTATTGCGCGGGTTTGGCGAGATCCGCCATGGCATCGTCGGCGAATTTGCGGGACGCGGCGAGCGCGGCATCGCGCGCATCGGTCTTGTCGAGCCAGGCTTTCGCAGCTTCGCGATCGGCTTCCGGCAAGCCCTTCAACTCGCGCCGCGCCGTGTCGAAATCGTTGCGCAGCGCCGCCGCGGTCACCCGCCCGACGATCGCGCCGCGATCATTGCCGCCACTGTCGGTGCGCTCGATGCGAACGAGTTTTGAGGCGCCCGCCTGAAGGTGTTCGATAATGCCGCCGCTGGGCTGCGCCTCCGCCGGTGGCGACAGTTTTGGCACGATGTTGAGGAGCTCGCGGCTCAGCGAGACCGGAGACGGAATGCCTGCGGATGCGAACGTCTCGAGCGGCTTCAACGCCTGGGGATCAGGCGCAAAGGATTTCGCTGCCGCAAGCTGCGCTGCATAGCCATCGCCGTGACGAACGGCCACGTCGAGCAGCGCCGCCGCAACGACGCGACGCATTGCCTTGTCGTCGGTCGACTTTGCATCGGCGATCTTCTCGCCCTGCTGTGCGAGCTCGGCACGCTCGGCCTTGATGGTGCGCTCGAGCTGCGCGATGCGATCGTTGATATCCGACAAATCCGGCGCGGCAGCCGCGTCGCGCGGCGCCGACTTCACGTCGTTCAGTGCACTGCCGAGCTTGTCCGATTGCGTGCGCAGGCTCGCGATGTCGCTGCGCAGGGTGGTGACGGATTTGTCCAGCGCGTCAAGCCGCGCCGCTGCGGCCGGGTCTGCCGCAGGTGCCGCTGATTTGTTGACCTTGGTCTCGACAACGGCGAGGCGTCCGCTCAGTGCATCGACCGTCGCAGTCGTAACCTGCGGCGCTGATGGAGCCTGCACGGGTTCTTGGCCGACTTGGGGCCAGCCCAGCATCCACCCGACAGCGATCACCAGTGCGGCTGCGACCGCGCCCGACAGCGGCGCGATGACCCAGGGGGACACCGGCTTGGACGTCGGAGGGAGCTCGGCCCGGGCCTCGGCGCGTTCCGGCTCGTCTTCTGGCCTGGCTGCTTGGGGCTTGGTTGCCTCGGCCGCGACGGATTCGGCTTTCACCGCATCGACCTCGGCCGGCTCCGGCTGCGCCTCGTCGGGCGCCTGCTGGGGCTGGGTGGACACCTCGGTCGCCTCGAGATCGATGGTGGGCGGAGTGCGCTTGGCACGACCTGACTCGGGGGCCAATCCTGCGTCTTCAGGCTTGTCTTCGGCCATCGTGACGTTTCCCTCACAATTGCAAGCAACGTACTCGGACCGGACCCCTTTCGCGAAGGATTCGGCCCGTTCTCTTACGCCAAACGGGTGCGCAAAGCACGCGCCAAGGTCTCAATTAAGGCATTTTCGTCCGGCGAGGCCGCGACCGCAACCTGCGTCGCGCCGGCCTCACGGAGCACGCCGGCGATGCTCTCGGACAGGCAGCACTGCGGAATCGACAGCGCGGAGATTTCGACGCCCTCGTCGCGCGCCGCATCCAAAAAGGCGCGCGCGCTGCGCCGCGAATAGTGCAAGACGGCCCGGATGCCATGGGCAGCAAAACCTTCGCAGACCTCGCGCGGCAGATGCTTGACCGGCACCATGCGATAGATGGTTTGCGTGACCACGTTGAATCCTTCCGCACCGAGCTCGGCCGAAAGATCGCGCGACAGATCAGCCCCCGCGAGATAGAGCAGCGCGCCCTTTTTCTTCACGACCTTGTCGCGCGCGCTTTGCAGCACCTTGTCCCTTAACACCGCCGCATCGCCGCCGGCGACGATGACCTCGGTAAAGCCGGCCTCGCGCGCGGCGCTCGCGGTGTGCTCGCCGACCGCGAACAGCGGCAGTTGTGACAGACGAAGCTCGCGCAATTGCGGCGCGATGGCGCGGATCGCGTTCGCCGAGGTGACGATGATGCCGCCATAGCTTGCCTCGCTTTCGTCGCGAAACGCTACCGGCTCGAACTTGAGCGCCGGCGCCAGCAGCACCACATAGCCCAGGGCACGCAAGTCTGCCGCGGTGGCCTCATTGTCGGGATGCGGCCGTGTGACAAGAATGGCCATGATCTCTATTCTCCGGCGCACCGCGACCCGGTGTTCCAGAAGCCCTCAAGGCGCGATTGCCTTTGACGACCTCGGAATGCTACCGGACGTACCAGAACTCTGCTTTGCGGAAGAGCGCAAGGGCGCAAATTGGATAACAATTCGCCAATGCTGGTATTGGGCATCGAAACCACCTGCGACGAAACCGCCGCTGCTGTGATCGCGCGCGCGGGCGACGGCGACGGCAGGATTCTCTCGAACATCGTGCGCTCGCAGATCGAGGAGCACGCCAGCTTCGGCGGCGTGGTGCCGGAGATCGCTGCGCGCGCCCATGTCGACCTTCTCGACGGTATCATTGACCGCGCGATGAAAGAGGCCGGCGTCGGCTTCGCAGAGTTGTCGGGTGTCGCGGCCGCTGCCGGACCGGGATTGATCGGCGGCGTGATCGTCGGGCTCACCACCGCGAAGGCGATCGCGATGGTGCACGACACCCCCCTCGTCGCGGTGAACCATCTCGAGGCGCATGCGCTGACGCCACGGCTGACCGATCACCTCGAATTCCCCTATTGCCTGTTCCTGGCTTCGGGCGGCCACACCCAGATCGTCGCCGTGGTCGGCGTCGGACAATATATTCGGCTCGGCACCACCGTCGACGATGCGATCGGCGAAGCCTTCGACAAGGTCGCGAAGATGCTCGGGCTGCCTTATCCCGGCGGACCGCAGGTCGAGCGCGCCGCGGCAGACGGCGATGCAGCGCGATTCGCGTTTCCGCGGCCGATGCAGGGACGGCGCGATGCCAATTTCTCGCTGTCGGGACTAAAGACGGCGGTGCGCAACGAAGCGAGCCGGATCACGCCGCTCGAGCCACAGGACATCAGCGATCTCTGCGCGAGTTTTCAGGCCGCGGTGCTGGACTCGACCGCCGACCGCCTGAGCATGGGCCTCAGGCTGTTCCGCGAGCAGTTCGGCGCACCGCAGGCGCTCGTCGCGGCCGGCGGAGTTGCGGCCAATCAGGCGATCCGCGGCGCGTTGCAGAACGTTGCGGATGCGGCCGGGACGCGACTGATCATGCCGCCGCCCGCGCTCTGCACGGACAACGGCGCAATGATCGCCTGGGCCGGCGCCGAGCGTCTCGCGCTCGGCCTCACCGACACGATGGATGCCCAGCCCCGCGCGCGGTGGCTGCTCGATGCCAACGCGACGGCGCCCAAAGGCTACGCCAACACGCGCGCAGGATTTTAGCGATGACATCCTTTCAGTCCGTCTCGGTGATCGGTGCGGGCGCCTGGGGCACGGCGCTGGCGACGGTCGCCGCACGGGCGGGAAGAACAGTGACGCTGCGCGCCCGCAACGCCGAGCACGCAGGCCGGATTGCCTCGTCGCGAGAAAATCCGCGGCTGCCCGGCGTAAAATTGTCGCCCGACATCGTGGTGACGAGCGAGCTGGCGCTCGCGGCGCGCGCAGATATCCTGCTGATCGTGACGCCCGCGCAGCACCTGCGCGGCGCGATCAACACGCTGGCGCCGCATTTGACCAAGCCAACTCCGGTGGTCGCCTGCGCCAAGGGCATCGAGCACGGCACCCATAAATTCATGACCGACGTGATCGCGGAAGCCGCACCGATGGCGCAGCCTGCGATCCTGTCGGGGCCGAGCTTCGCCGACGACGTCGCGCGCGGCCTGCCGACGGCGGTGACGCTGGCTGCAAAAGACGAGCAGCTCGCCAGCGCGCTGGTGCAGGCGCTGGGCTCGCCGACATTCCGGCCCTATCACTCGACCGATGTGCGCGGCGTCGAAATCGGCGGCGCGGCCAAGAACGTGCTGGCGATCGCCGTCGGCATTGCCGTTGGCCGCAAGCTCGGCGCTTCCGCGCAGGCCGCGTTGACCACACGCGGCTTTGCCGAGCTCGCCCGCTTCGGCCGTGCACTCGGCGCGCGTAGCGAGACGCTTGCAGGGCTGTCCGGCCTTGGCGACCTGATTCTGACCTGTTCGAGCCCGCAATCGCGCAACTTCGCGCTCGGGCTTGCACTCGGGCGCGGCGAGACGGCGCCAGCCGGCAAGCTCGCCGAAGGCGAATTCACCGCACCCGTGCTGATCGAGCTCGCATCTTTGCAAAACATCGAGATGCCGGTATCAGAAGCCGTCGCAGCGATCCTGAGCGGCAAGAGCACGATCGACGCCGCAATATCCGGACTTTTGACGCGCCCCTTCAAGGCAGAGGAATGATTTCCGACGTCATGCCCGCGCTTGTCGCGGGCATCCACGTCTTGATATTGAGTACGTGGCAAAGACGTCGATGGCCGGGACAAGCCCGGCCATGACGAACGGATGGGACACGTTATGAATTACTGGCTGGTGAAATCCGAACCGTCCGTCTGGTCGTGGGACCAGCAGGTCGCCAAGGGCACCAAGGGCGAAGCCTGGACCGGCGTACGCAACTTCACCGCGCGGCAGAATCTCGTGAGCATGAAGAAGGGCGACAAGGCGTTCTTCTATCATTCCAACGAGGGCAAGGAGATCGTCGGCATCGCGGAAATCATCAAGGAGGCCTATCCTGATCCGACCGACAAGACCGGCAAGTTCGTCTGCGTCGACATCAAGGCCGACAAGCCATTGAAGACGCCGGTGACGATGGCTGCCGTCAAGGCCGACAAGAAGCTCGCCGACATGGCGCTGGTGAAATACTCGCGCCTCTCCGTGCAGCCGGTGACGGCGGACGAATGGAAGCTCGTCTGCAAGATGGGCGGGCTGTAGTTACTGCCGTAGTCCGAATCGTAGGGTGGGCAAAGCGAAGCGTGCCCACCTCTTCTTTCGCAAGCATTGAGAGCAAGCATTGAGAGATGGTGGGCACGGCGCGCGAAGCGCGCGCCTTTGCCCACCGGCAGCCAACTATTCCATCAACCGTCCGGCAGCGCGAACACTTCGCATGGCTCTACGATCCCACGCAGCGGATGCATTCCAAGCGGCAGCAATGGCGTGTCGGTCTCGGCGGCGAGCGCACCCGACACCAGAACCGTCTTGCCGAGCGGCTTGCACAATCCCTCGAGCCGGCTGACCAAATTGACGGCCGAACCGATCGCGGTGAAATCCAGCCGATTGGCTGCGCCGATATTGCCCCACAGCATCTCGCCGAGATGAAGCGCGGCGCCGAACGACAGCGACGGCAATCCCTGGCGGCGCCGTTCGTCATCGAGGTGCATCATGCCGGCGCGCGCCGCGGTCGCCGCGCGCAAGGCGGCGCCGCAAGCCTCGCGCGGTGATGCGCCCACAACCGGAAAAATCGCCAGCACTCCATCGCCGATGAATTTCAGCACCTCGCCGCCAAAGGCGTGCACCGCGCCCGCGATGCGATCGAACCAGGCATCGAGCGCTGAAATGACGGCGGCCGGCGGGTTGCCTTCGGACAAGGCCGTGAAATCGCGCAGGTCGGCATAGAGCAGTGCAGCCTGGATGGTTTCGCCGAGATCGCGGCGCAGCGGCGCCGCCAGCACGCGCTCGGCGCTGCGCCGGCCGAGATAGGCTTCGAGCGCTGCCGCCAACGTGGCACGCGCGGCGAGCACGGCGAGCGGTGCGGCGGCGAAGCGCGCGGCTTGCTGGAGATCGTCGATCTCGCGCGGCGTGAACGGACGCGGCCCGATCCAGCCGAGCAACGGCCCGTCCGGACGCGGCCCGATTACGTCCTCGTGGACGATGCCGGTGGCTGTTGCACTCAGCCAGCGCCGGCCGGCATCGTTGCGTGGCGCGAGCGCGGCAGCCCCCGGCGCAAAACCGAGAGCTTCGACGACCTCGCCACTGTCGGCGCGCCACAGCCAGGTTCGCTGTGCGATCAGGGGATGCGGGACGTCCAGGGTCAGGCTGCCCGCGACGAGCGGCAATCCATCCGCAACCAGATGCCTGCCGAGATCCGCGAGCAAGCGGTCGGCGCCCGTGGTCTCAGCGGCGGCATCGACGAGCCAGGCGAGCGTCGAGGACAACTGCATGGCGCGATCATGCGGTCTGCGCGCCTTTTTTGTCACGACCTATCCTCGATGGCGGGCCTTGAAGAGGCACCGTAGCGGCGCCATCTGCCTAATGCAGCCAGGGAACCGACGCCGATGACTGAGCCCTTCATAGTCCGCCGCGAGACCCATATCCCCGCCCCGCGTGCCACTGTCTTCGCTTACCTCGCCGACCCCGACAAAATCGTGAACTGGATGGGCTCGGAGGCGACGTTCGAGACGCAGCCTGGCGGGCTTTACCTGCTGAAGGGTATTGGCCAGCGCGGCGGCGTCGCCCGCGGCGCGTTTCGCGAGGTCGTGCCGGTGCATCGGCTCGCCTACACGTTCGGTTGGGAAGGCGGTCAGGAAGTGCCACCCGGCTCGAGCCTGATCGAGATTGACCTGATCGAACGCGATGGCGGCACGCTGCTCCGCATGACGCATAGCGGCCTGCCGACCGCAGAACAATGCGACGCCCATAGCAAGGGCTGGGCGCATTATCTGCGCCGGTTGAGCCTCGTGGCCGGAGGCCGAGATCCCGGACCCGACGTGATGAAGCCTGAGAGCAAGATGTAGCCGGCGTTACTCGGTGGAATTCGGTAGGCATTCGTAGGGTGGGCAGAGCGAAGCGTGCCCACCACTTTTTTTTCTTTCGCAATCGCGGAGAGATGGTGGGCACAGCGCTTCGCGCCTTTCCCCACCCGGGGCAAATTGGTTATACCGCAGCCGTCGCCACCACCTGCGCCAGAAGCTGCTCGCGCCTCGCCTGTGAGCGCTGACCCTTCATCGTCGCGGCAAAACGCTCGAGGATGCCGTCCTCGAACGCGGTGACGATGGTGTCGTGGACGTAGCTCCTGCGGCAGATCGCCGGCGTGTTGGAGAGCTGGTCGGCAGCGGCACGGATCGCATCCAGCACCTGACGCTTGCGGCCGCGCTGGCTGGTCGCCGGCGTGATCCGCGACAGCGATTCCACGACGACGGCCGAGGCCATCAGCGTACGAAAATCCTTCAGCGAAATCTTGATGCCGGCGATCTCGCGCAGGAACGCGTTGACCTGCGTGGTATTCACGGCGCGCACGGTGCCGGAGGCATCGCGATACTGGAACATGCGCTTGCCCGGCACGCCGCGCAGAATGCCGATGGCACGGACCAGCTTGGCCGCGTCGCATTCCTTCCGCACCGCCTTGCCGCCCTTGGCCTTGAAGGTCAGCACGAAGCAGTCGTCTTCCAGCGTGACGTTGGACTTCAGCAGCGTGGTGGCGCCGCGGGTGCCGTTGAGGCGGGCATAGGATTCATTGCCGGGACGGATCGCGGTGCGGGCGATCAGTTCGATCACCGCCGAGAGCGCGAACTCGCGCGTCGGCTCCTCGCCCGACAGGAACATCGAGACCTTGCGCCGTATCTTCGGCAGCGCGCCGACGAGCTTTTCCAGGCGATGCGCCTTGCGCTGCTCGCGGACCTTTTCCCAGTCGGCGTGATAGCGATATTGCAGCCGCCCTGCGGCATCGCGACCCACCGCCTGGAGATGCGAGCTCGGATCGGCCGAGTAACGCACCTCGCGATAGGCCGGCGGCACCGCCATGGCATGGAGCCGGCGGATGGTGCGAGCGTCGCGGATATGGGCGCCGTTGGGGCGGACGAAGGAATAGCCCTTGCCGCGCTTGATGCGGCGGATGGTCAGCTCATTCTGGTCGCCGAGCCGCAGGCCCAATTCCTTGGCCAGCGCCTCGACCGAGGTCGCAGCTGCCGTGTCGAAGGTCTTCTTCGGGCTGGGACGCCTGAAACCAGTCGGTTTCGGCCATTGTCCGAGGGCTTTGGCGAGCGCAATAGCGGCGGGATCGGCTGAAGCGGGCCGCATTGTCCCGAAATTCTGCTGATCCATCATAGTCTTACGCCTTAGCTCCGCCTGTTATCGAACAATGCTGTTGTTTTGATTTTTGTTCCCAGCGGGTCTCGTTGGACCCCGGTCAGGCCATTTAGGAGGTTCCGAACGGCATTGCGAGTCCCGAATCAGTGACGATTGGTTTCTAAATACCTCCAACCCGTGCATGGAGGGTCTGCGTCGCCGCTTCCGCGAGGTTCGGTAAAGAGCGGAGGAGCCCTCACCCCGGTTGTTTCAGATTTGCGACAGGCACACTCACCGACTTGATCCTGCGCATGGTCGGATGCCCGCCGAAGGTCCAGCTTGTCCTCCTTGTCGGGCGCGGTAAGCCCGACGCATAATCATTCAAATGATGTCGGCGTGGCGTTGAGCTTGCCGCTTGGTGGAGGAAAACATGTCCGAGAAGATCTACGACGTGCCGGCAGAGTGGGCGAAGCGCGCCTGGGTCGACCAGGCCAAGTACAAGGACATGTACGCCCGCTCGATCTCGGACCCGAACGCGTTCTGGGCCGAGCAGGCCAAGCGCATCGACTGGATGAAGGCTCCGACCAGGATCGAGAACGTCTCCTTCGCGCCCGGCAACGTCTCCATCAAGTGGTTCGAGGACGGCGTCCTCAACGTCGCCTGGAACTGCATCGACCGGCACCTCGCCAAGCGCGCCAACCAGACCGCGATCATCTGGGAGGGCGACGATCCCTCGCAGTCGAAGCACATCACCTACAAGGAGCTGCACGACGAGGTCTGCCGGATGGCCAACATCCTGCGCACCCGCAACGTCAAGAAGGGCGACCGCGTCACCATCTACCTGCCGATGATCCCCGAGGCCGCCTATGCGATGCTGGCCTGCGCGCGGATCGGCGCGATCCACTCGGTGGTGTTCGCCGGCTTCTCGCCCGACAGCCTCGCCCAGCGCATCAACGACTGCAAATCCAAGGTGATCATCACCGCCGACGAGGGCCTGCGCGGCGGCAGGAAGGTGCCGCTGAAGGCCAATGTCGATGCGGCGCTCGCCAAGACCGAAGGCGTCGACTGGGTCATCGTGGTCAAGCGCACCGGCGGCAAAGTCGAGATGTCCCCGTCGCGTGACCTCTGGTACGACGACGCGGCCAGGATGGTGACGACGGAGTGCCCGGCCGAGCACATGCACGCCGAGGATCCGCTGTTCATCCTCTACACCTCGGGCTCGACCGGAACGCCGAAGGGCGTGCTGCACACCTCGGGCGGCTATCTCGTCTACGCCGCGATGACGCATCAATACGTGTTCGACTATCACGACGGCGACGTCTACTGGTGCACGGCGGACGTCGGCTGGGTCACCGGCCACAGCTACATTCTCTACGGGCCGCTGTGCAACGGCGCGACCACGCTGATGTTCGAGGGCGTGCCGAACTACCCCGATAATTCCAGGTTCTGGAACGTCATCGACAAGCACAAGGTCAACATCTTCTACACCGCGCCGACCGCGATCCGCGCCCTGATGCAGGGCGGCGACGAGCCGGTGACGAAGACCTCGCGCGCCTCGCTGCGCCTGCTCGGCTCGGTCGGCGAGCCCATCAATCCGGAAGCCTGGGAGTGGTACCACCGCGTCGTCGGCGACGACCGCTGCCCGATCGTCGACACCTGGTGGCAGACCGAGACCGGCGGCATCCTGATCACGCCGCTGCCGGGCGCCACCAAGCTCAAGCCCGGCTCGGCGACGCTGCCGTTCTTCGGCGTGGTGCCGGAGATCGTCGATGCCGACGGCAAGGTGCTGGACGGCGAGACGTCGGGCAATCTCTGCCTCACCCGCTCCTGGCCCGGCATGATGCGCACGGTCTATGGCGACCACGCCCGGTTCGAGCAGACCTATTTCTCGACCTACAAGGGCAAGTATTTTACCGGCGATGGCTGCCGGCGCGATGCCGACGGCTATTACTGGATCACCGGCCGCGTCGATGACGTCATCAACGTCTCCGGCCATCGCATGGGCACCGCCGAGGTCGAGAGCGCGCTGGTCGCGCATGAGAAGGTGTCGGAGGCCGCCGTGGTCGGCTTCCCGCACGACATCAAGGGCCAGGGCATCTACGCCTACGTCACCCTGATGGCCGGCGTCGAGCCGAGCGAGGATCTGCGCAAGGAGCTCGTGACCTGGGTGCGCAAGGAGATCGGCCCGATCGCCTCGCCCGACCAGATCCAGTTCGCACCCGGCCTGCCCAAGACGCGCTCCGGCAAGATCATGCGCCGCATCCTGCGCAAGATCGCCGAGGACGAGCCGGGCAGTCTCGGCGATACCTCGACGCTCGCCGATCCCGCCGTGGTCGACGATCTCGTCAAGAATCGCCAGAACAAGAAACAGACCTCGGCGTAAGAACGCTCTCGTGCCCCGGACGTAGCGCAGCACTTCCCTGGCGATGCGAAGCATCGTCCAGTTCGGCGGTGCGCTGCGGAGCCGGGGCCCATGCCGCAGACAAGTTTCTGGGTCCCGGCTCAGCGCAGCAGCGCCGAGGCGCTGCAGCGCATCCGGGACACGAGACTGTCCCTCGCTTCAACAGCATTTCCCGTTGGCAAACCACCCTCACGCACTTGTCAGGGCGTGAGCGAACGCGCCTGTATCTTTCCCGCGAAGTGTTGTTTTCCGGTCATTTACTTTAATTCGAACTTTTCCTTTGTTCCCCTGCCGGCTGGGCCCAAGGCGCGGCGCGTGGAAACCATCCGGTTAACACGCGCGGTTAAGAATGCGTGGGCGAGCGGGCAATTGCCGGGTTTTGCGTCAATTTGGACGGCCCGTTCGGGGCAACGGATAAGGAAGCAAGTAATGTCGATGAGGATTGCGGTGGCATTGGCCGCCACCATCGGGGCAGGGATCTTGATGTCGACGGCGGCCGAGGCGCGGCCGGAAATGGTGGGGCTGCACGGAGCCGATTATTCGCCGGGCACCATCGTGGTCAGGACCAACGAGCGCCGGCTCTATCTCATCCTCGATGGCGAACACGCGATGCGCTACCCCGTGGGCGTCGGCAAGTCCGGCAAGCAGTGGGCCGGCACCACGCGCATCGACGGCAAATATCGCAACCCGGCCTGGTCGCCGCCCGCCGAGGTGAAGCGTGACAAGCCGAACATGCCCGACGTGATTCCTGGCGGCTCGCCGCGCAACCCGATGGGCGTTGCGGCGATGACGCTGGCCGGCGGCGAATATGCCATCCACGGCACCAACGTGCCTGGCTCGGTCGGCGGCTTCGTCTCCTATGGCTGCATCCGCATGCTCAACGACGACATCACCGACCTCTATAGCCGCGTCCCCGTCGGCACCACGGTGGTCGTCACGCGCTGAGAACGAAGGGCCTCAGGACGAAAAGCCGCGTTCTGACGCGGCTTTCTTATTGCCAGAAGCGCCAGCTGCGCGCGCACCAGCCTTCGCGATGGCCGCCATTATAGCTGCGGGCATAACCGCCCGCGAGCAGCGCAGCCGAGACGTTGGCCGTGCGCGTGGTGGCAACATCGGCGAGAATGCGCCCGTATTTCTCTGGGCCGAGATTGTAGATCACAACGCCGCCCTGGCCGAGCAGCTTGCGTAGCGCATCGGTGGCAGCTTCGGCCTTGTCCAGCTCTTCCCGACAGGACGCCCTCATTTCAGGCGCATCGATGCCGCGCAAGCGGACCCGCCCGACGAGATCGCGCCCGTTGCGCTGATGCACACGCGCGAGAAACGTGTCGCCGTCGATGGTGCGGATGACGTCGACCGACTGGCGAATGTCGGGATCGCCTGCCTGCTGCAGGATGATCTCGGCGTCCTGCGCTCGTTCGTCACCGCCATGCCGCGCGGACCAGTTGGTCCCGTGCCGGAAGGTGAGCACGACCGCGGTGACGACAACAACCACGAACATCCACGGCAGCAGCCCCGCGAAGCGACGGCCAAACGGCGTGCCACTGAACGAGGGCCGATACGAATTGATTCGGTCGCGGGGAGACATCGGCCAACGCTAGGGCTGAGTCGGGCGAGCCGGCAAGAGACGCCCCGTCTCAGAAATCCGATGCGATGCCCTTGCGCTCCCAGTCGCCATAGCGCGTCGGCTCGGGACCCTTCGGCCCCTGCAGCTCTTTTGGTGCGGCTTCGGCATTGGCAACAGCCGCCCGCCGGCGCGCCTCGGCTTCCGCCAGCGCGCGCTGAGCGGCCGGCGTCTGCGCCTTGCGCTGAGGAGGACTGGACGGAGTGTCGTTCATCTCTGGCTTCCTAGCCCAGGCGCGCCCCTCGCGCGATCGGAAAAAACGCCGCGCATAGGGGTGGAGATCGTCATGCAGGGCTGAAAAAACCAGAGCCGATTCTTACATTTGGCATATTCGCATGCCACAGATGCGCTTCTTCAGGCATGCGCCCTCACGGCGGAACTGCCGCTCGCTCAGAACCTTACCTCCGCATGCCATCTCAACGTTTTGCTCCACCCACCGAAGTGCCTGGTCTGGCGGCACGGCGGATCGCCGCAGATATCGTCGATGGTGTCCTGCATAAGCACCGCACACTTGATGATCAGCTCGACGGTGGCGGCGCCCATCCCGGACTGAAGACGCTCGCCGATCGCGATCGCGCGCTGATGCGGCGCATGGTGGCGACCGTGCTGCGTCGGCTCGGCACGCTGGGCCACGTGCTGTCGCGCCTGCTCGACAAGGGCATCCCTGGCGAGGCGCCGCGCGCGCAAAGCGCGCTCCTGATTGGCGCTGCGCAAATTCTCTGGATGGATGTTCCCGATCACGCGGCGGTCGATCTCTCGGTCCGCCTGGTGCAATCCGACCGCCGCGCAGCGCGCTATGCCGGCCTCGTCAACGCCGTGCTGCGCCGCTGCGCACGCGAGGGCAAGGCGCTGGTGGAGGAAGTCGCAACGCAATCGCTCGACCTGCCACCCTGGCTGCTCGCGCGCTGGAGCGCGCATTATGGCGAGACCACCGCGCGCGAGATGGCGCTCGCGCTCGGCCATGAGCCCTCACTCGATCTGACCGTGAAGTCGGATGCCGCACAGTGGGCGAGTCGCCTGCACGGAGAGGTGCTGCCGACCGGAACCGTGCGCACGCTGCTGCACGGCTCGGTGACCATGCTGCCAGGCTTCAGCGAAGGACAATGGTGGGTCCAGGACGCCGCGGCGGCATTGCCGGCCCGGCTGTTCGGCGATATCGCCGGCAAGTCCATCGCCGATCTCTGCGCCGCTCCCGGCGGCAAGACGGCCCAGCTGGTGCACGCCGGCGCGAATGTTGTCGCCGTAGACCGCTCGCCGGCGCGCGTGGCACGGCTGCGCGAGAATCTGGCGCGGTTGTCGTTGCAGGCCGAAACCGTCGTCGCCGACGCCGTGGAATGGGCGGGTCCACAGCACGGCTTTGACGGCATCCTGATCGATGCGCCCTGTACCTCGACCGGCACGATCCGCCGCCACCCGGATGTGGCCTGGCTGCGTCAGGAGTCCGACATCGCGGCGCTCGCGGCGCTTCAGCAGCGCCTGCTGCGGAAATCCGTCTCGCTGCTGAGGCCGGGCGGAACGCTGGTCTATTGCACCTGCTCGCTGGAGCCAGAGGAAGGCGAGCAGGCGATCGCCGCGCTGCTGACGACCGAGCCCGCGCTGCGCCGCGTGCCGATCCAGCCGTCCGAGGTCTCGGGCCGAGCCGAGATCATTACCACCGAGGGCGACCTGCGCACCCTGCCGAGCCATTTGCCGAACGCCGACCCGAAGCTCGGCGGGCTCGACGGGTTCTTCGCCGCCCGGCTCGTTAAATCCTGATTTTGCACCGGATTTTGCGCCACTGATGCTGATTCGCCGCCTTTCAAGGTGGTGTCAGCCGGCCGATTTTGGGATTAAAAGGATTCGTCAGGAATCCTCTCCCCCTTCAAGGCAAGGCGTGTCGGTCGCTCAACGCAGACGCATCTCGACGTTGGTCATGAACCGCTTCGCGCGGAACATGCTGGCGCGCGCGAGCGGCGGTTCCGTGGCGGTGTCGCGGCTCTGGCCGGGCCGCACCGACCGGCTGATCATCGCCCCGCACGACCTGCGCACCGCGGACGCCACGCGCGCAGCTGAGATCTATGCCGGGCGCTTCGTCTTCGCTGGCAAGATCGTCAATTGCCACGGCCGCTCGATTTTCGATCTCGAGCCGCCGTCGGAGGACTGGGAAGTCGCCCTGCTCGGCTTCGGTTGGCTGCGCCATTTGCGCGCCGCCGACACCGCGCTGACGCGGGCCAATGCTCGCGCGCTGGTCGAAGATTGGATCTCCAATCCCGCCAACAAGCGCCCGGTCGCCCGCCGCGCCGACGTGCTGGCGCGGCGCGTGATCTCGCTGTTGTCGCAGGCGCCGCTTGTGCTTGGCGACACCGACAACAAATTCTATCGCCGCTACCTGCGGGCGCTGGCGCGCGAAATCCGCTATCTGCGTTTCACCATGGTCGACATCCCGGACGGGGTGCCGCGGCTGCAAGTGTTGATCGCGCTCTGCTACGCCTCGCTGTGTCTCGCCAACCAGGCGCGCCACATCCGCAGCGCCTCGCGAAAACTGTCCGACGAATTGCAGCGCCAAATCCTTCCCGACGGCGGACACGTCTCCCGCAATCCCGGCGCGTTGATCGAGCTTCTGATCGACCTGCTGCCACTGCGCCAGACCTTTGCAGCGCGCAACATCGCGCCGCCGCCGGCGCTGCTCAACGCGATCGACCGCATGATGCCGATGCTGCGCTTCTTCCGGCACGGCGACGGCAACTTTGCGCTGTTCAACGGCATGAGCGCGACGTCATCGGATCTTCTCGCCACGCTATTGGCCTATGACGATACCCACGGCGCGCCGATGGCGACCATGCCGCATACCGGCTTCCAGCGCCTCGACGCCGGAGCGTTGACGCTGATCATGGACACCGGCGCGCCGCCGCCTGCGAATGTCAGCCACGATGCCCATGCCGGCTGCCTGTCGTTCGAATTGTCGTCGGGCACGAGCCGCATCGTGACCAATTGCGGCATGCCGACGACCGGACGCGACAATTGGCGGCCATTCGCGCGCGGCACCGCGGCGCATTCGACGCTGACCTATCACGAAACATCGTCCTGCCAGTTCGTCGAGCTGTCGGCGATGAAGAAGCTGCTGCATGGCGCGCCCGTGATCAGGGGGCCGGCCGTGGTCGAGAATTTTCGCGAGGTCGTTCAGAACGGCACGCTGCTGACGACGTCGCATGACGGCTATCTCGCCAAGTTCGGCGTGATCCACCGGCGCGTGGTGATGGTCGCCAATGACGGCGCGCGGCTCGACGGCGAGGACACGCTGTCGCCGCCGCAGGGCGGACGGCTCAAAGGTGCGAATGCGGATTTCGCGCTGCGCTTCCATTTGCATCCGGCGGTGAAGGCGAGCCGGCTGTCGGATGCCCGCGGCGTGATGCTGGTGCTGCCGAACCGCGAGGTCTGGACCTTTGAAGCGTTGGACGACAAGGTCGATCTCGAGGACAGCGTGTTTTTGGCTGGCAATGACGGCCCGCGCCGCACTGCGCAGATCGTGATCCGGCAGGACGCGCGGCAGGCCCCCTCGATCCGCTGGAGCCTTGTTCGCTCCAGCGCCTCGCCGGCTGTCACCAACGCCCGCCGCAACGCCCGACGCGAGCCGGAACTTCCGCTGTAAACGCGCGCGGCTCGCGCCTATCTAGCCGTTGTGAGGAACGCCGAAAGCTGCTAACGAGCCCTCGCTCGCGCGACTGGCGACCTTGGATGGAGCACCATCGGGAAGCGCGGGACATATCTGCCGCGCGCCTGGGCATAGGTACTCCCCACACAGAGGATCTTGCCCATGACTGATGCGATGACTGACCATCCCCGCCGCGTCACCCGCGCCCTGCTTTCCGTTTCCGACAAGACCGGTCTGATCGAGTTCGCCAAGGCGCTTGCCGCCCATGGCGTTGAGCTGGTCTCGACCGGCGGCACCGCCAAGGCGATCGCGAGCGCGGGCCTCGAGGTCAAGGACGTCTCCGAGCTGACCGGCTTTCCTGAAATGATGGACGGCCGCGTCAAGACGCTGCATCCGAAGGTGCATGGCGGCCTGCTCGCGATCCGCGACAACAAGGAACATGCCGAGGCGATGAAGGCGCATGGGATCGCGCCGATCGATCTCCTCGTCGTCAACCTCTATCCGTTCGAGGCAACCGTCGACAAAGGCGCTGATTTCGAAGAGTGCATCGAGAACATCGACATCGGCGGTCCGGCGATGATCCGCGCCGCCGCGAAGAATCATGACGATGTCGCCGTTGTCGTCGACGCGCAGGATTACCAGGCCGTGCTCGATGAGCTCGCCGCCAACAATGGCGCGACCACGTTGAAGCTGCGCCGGCGCCTCGCCGCAAAAGCCTATGCACGCACCGGCGCCTACGATGCCGCGATCTCCAACTGGTTCAACCGGCAGCTCGAGATCGACGCGCCCGACTACCGCGCGTTCGGCGGCAAGCTGATCCAGGCGCTGCGTTATGGCGAGAACCCGCACCAGACCGCCGCCTTCTACGCGACGCCCGACAAGCGGCCGGGCGTCTCGACCGCGCGGCAATTGCAGGGCAAGGAGCTCTCCTACAACAACATCAACGACACCGATGCGGCCTATGAGTGCATCGGCGAGTTCGATGCCAAGCGCACCGCGGCCTGCGTCATCGTCAAGCACGCCAACCCCTGCGGCGTCGCGGAAGGTCCCGATCTCGTCACCGCCTATCGCAGGGCGCTCGCCTGCGACTCGACCTCCGCCTTTGGCGGCATCATCGCGATGAACCGCGTGCTCGATGCCGACACCGCCCGCGAAATCACGAAGATCTTCACCGAGGTGATCATCGCGCCCGATGCCAGCGAGGAAGCGATCGCGATCATCGGCGCGCGCAAGAATCTACGCCTGCTGCTGGCCGGCGCCCTGCCCGACCCGCGCACGCCCGGTCTCACCGCCAAGACCGTTGCCGGCGGCTTGCTGGTGCAGAGCCGCGACAACGCCGTGGTCGACGACATGGCCTTCAAGGTCGTGACAAAACGAGCGCCGACGGATGCGGAGATGCGCGACCTGAAATTCGCGTTCCGCGTCGCAAAGCACGTCAAGTCCAACACCATCATCTACGCCAAGGATCTCGCCACCGTCGGTATCGGCGCGGGCCAGATGAGCCGCGTCGATTCGGCCCGGATCGCAGCACGGAAAGCCCAGGACGCGGCGAACGAAATGAAGCTTGCCGAGCCGCTCACCAAGGGATCGGTCGTCGCGTCAGATGCGTTCTTCCCGTTCGCCGACGGCATGCTCGCCTGCATCGAGGCCGGCGCCACAGCCGTCGTGCAGCCCGGCGGCTCGATGCGTGACGACGAGGTGATCAAGGCCGCCGACGAGCACGGCATCGCCATGGTGTTCACGGGGACGCGGCATTTCAGGCATTAACTCCCTGTCGTCCCGGACAAGCGGAGCGCAGATCCGGGACCATAACCACAGGGAGTAGTTTGGCGAAGACTCGGAATTGACAGCGTCGCGCCACAACCTCTCCTTGGGGTTATGGGTCTCGGCCTTCGCCGGGACGACACTTGAGCTAGTTCTCCCTCACCCGCATCAGCAACGCCAGTCCCGCGGCGAAGAACACCACCAGCACGCCCATGCCGGCCTTCTGGCTTGCGGTCCCGGCCGTGATTGCGCCGATCAGGAGCGGGCCGATGAAGGACGTCACCTTTCCGGTCAGCGCGAACAGGCCGAAATACTGCGCGATGCGATCCCTCGGGGCGAGGCGGATGAGGAGCGTCCGCGAAGCGGCCTGGAGTGGGCCGCCAGCCGCGCCAATCAGGCATCCCAGCACGAGATAGGCGCGCTCGGCTGCGCCCGCGAACAAGGCGCCGCCCGGCTGGGGCGGAGCGACCTTGATGAACAGAATCGAATCCTTGTCGACCAGCAGGATTGCCGCCAGCGACAGCAGCAGCACCAGCATACTGCCGGCGATCACGCGCTTCGGTCCCAGGAGATCGTCGAGCTTGCCGCCGAGCCACGCGCCGAACGTGCCGGCGATCGCCAAGATGATGCCGAAGGTGCCGATCTGAATCGTGTGCCAGCCGAACGTGCCGGCCGCATAGATGCCGCCGAAGGCGAACAGCGAGACGAGGCCGTCGCTGTAGATCATGTTGGCGAGCAGGAACGTCGCCAGCGATCTCTGCCGCGGCAGTTCGCGCAGCGATTGCAGCAGTTGTGCAAGGCCAGCGCGCAGCGCCGCGCGCACCGGCCGCTTGGCGGGATAGTCCGGCGTGAACAGGAACATCGGCGTCACGAACACGATGAACCAGAGGCCCGTCAGCGGTCCCGTGATACGATCGCCCTCATGCACTGCCGGATCGAGCCCGAACAGCGGTTTGAAACCAAGCAGCGTACGCCCGGTCTCCGGGTTCGCGGCAAGGAAGCCGAGCACGATGATCAGGCTGATGATGCCGCCGACATAACCGGTGGCCCAGCCATTGCCGGAGAGCCGCCCGATCCGCTCCGGGGGCACGAGCGTCGGCATCATCGCATTGTTGAACACGGTGGCGAACTCCGCGCCGACGCTGGCGAGCGCCACGGCCGCAAGCAGCGGCGCGATGATGGCGGGATCGCCGGGCCTGCCGATCCACAGCGCACAGGAGCCGAGCACCAGCATAGCGCCGAATGCAGCGATCCAGGGCTTGCGCCGGCCCGCCGCGTCCGCGACGGCGCCTAACACCGGCGACAGCAGGGCAATGACCAGGCCAGCGGCCGCCATCGCGAATCCCCACAGCGACTGTCCGGCCGCAGGGTCCGGCGCGACGCTTGTGGCGAAATAGGGCGCAAAGACGAACGTCGTGATCAAGGTAAAATAGGGCTGTGCAGCCCAGTCGAAGAAGATCCAGCTGACGACGGCAGCGCGCGGCGGATAGATCCGCTCCGCATCGGCCATATCGGTATCAGAGGCGATCGTCGTCATCAGCATTCCTTATCACGAACAGTTTTGCCGCTCTTGGCGCAAACGGTATAGCATTGCCGTGACGGCTGTGGAGCGGCGCCAAGACACGACAGAAACAAGACACGGCGGAAATTTGATGATGTCGCTTGTCCTGACACGACGAAAAGTCGTAGTTGCCCTCACGATTCTAGGTATCGGCCTGTTGCCGGCGCGCGCTCAGGATGCGCGCCGCCTCTACGAGCCACCCGCGCTCGACACCGTTCACGCCATCGCGGCCGAGCACGGCATGGTGGTGGCCCAGGAGAGAATCTCCGCACGGATCGGCGCAGACATCCTGCGCAGCGGCGGCAATGCGGTGGATGCCGCGGTCGCGACCGGTTTCGCCATGGCGGTGACCTATCCGCGCGCGGGCAATATCGGCGGCGGCGGCTTCATGGTGATCCATTCCGCCGACCGCAAGGAAGACATCGCGATCGACTATCGCGAGACCGCGCCGGCTGCGACGACATCAGACATCTTCCTCGGCGCCGACGGCAAGCCCGATATCGCCAAGTCGCGCGACTCCGCACTCGGCATCGGCGTGCCCGGCACGGTCGCAGGACTGTCGCTGGCGCTGGAGAAATATGGCTCCGGCCAGTTCACGCTGGCGCAATTGCTGGAGCCGGCGATCGCGCTCGCCCGCGACGGTTTTATCATCAGCGACGACATCGCCGACACCTTGCCGGCCGCGCACAAACGATTTGCGCGCTGGCCGGCGTCGGCAAAAATCTTCTCGCGACCGGACGGGACGCCGCTGCAAGAGAATGACCGGCTGGTGCAAGGCGATTTGGCTGAGACGCTGTCGGCTATCGCTGCCCAAGGTCCGCGCGGATTCTACGAGGGACCGGTCGCCGAAAAGCTGGCCAAGGCCGTCACCGATGCCGGCGGCATCATGACTCCGGAGGATCTGCGGTCATACAGGCCCGTGATCCGCGAGCCGGTGCGCGGCAGCTACCGCGGCTTCGACATCGTCTCGATGCCGCAGCCGTCGTCCGGCGGCGCGGTGCTGGTGGAAACGCTGAACATCCTGGAGGGCTTTCAGCTCTCGGATCTGAAGCAGGGCTCGCCGGCCTCGCTGCATCTGCTGATCGAGGCCATGAAGCGCGCCTATGCCGATCGCGCGCGCTACCTCGGCGATCCCGCGTTCGTCAAGGCGCCGATCGAGACCCTGATCGCGAAGGATTATGCCGCAAAACTCCGCACCGGCATCAATGCCGACAGTGCCACGCCAGCGAGCAAGATCGTGGCGAGCGCGACGCCGCCGCGCGAAGGCAGCAACACCACGCATTTCTCGGTCGTCGATATCAGCGGCAATGCGGTGAGCAACACCTATACGCTCAACTTCAGCTATGGCGTCGGCCTCGTCGCCGACGGCACCGGCGTGCTGCTCAACAACGAGCTCGACGATTTCACCGCGGCGGTTGGCGCCTCCAATGCCTATGGCCTCGTCGGCTACGAGGCCAACCTGCCCGGCCCCGGCAAGCGGCCGCTGTCCTCGATGTCGCCGACCATCGTGCTGAGGGACGGCAAGCCGGTCCTGGTGACCGGCTCGCCCGGCGGCAGCCGCATCATCTCCACTGTGCTCCAGGTGATCGTCAACGTGCTCGACTATCATATGGATGTCGCCGCAGCCGTTGCAGCACCGCGGCTGCATCACCAATGGCTGCCGGATGAAGTGCGCGTCGAGCGCGGCTTTTCCGACGATGTCCTGTTCGAACTGAAGGCGATGGGTCACCTCGTCGTCGAGCCGATGGGTCAGACATCGGCCAACTCGATCGCGGTGACGCCGAACGGACCCTTCGGTGCGCCTGATCCGCGCACCCGCGGCGCCGCGGCGGAAGGACAATAAGCTTTCCCCTTTAGGAGGTCCGCGGTCAACGGCGCTGGTCATCGGTTTTCGCCTCCGGCCAATTCTCCGACGGCGGCCTCTGCGGGGTCTTCCTCGCGACCGTTGCGCTACCGGACACCCGCCGCCGCGCGCTGCATGCAGGCTAACAGGGCCCTTCGCATCTCATTCCCATATGTCGCGGGAACGACTAGGCTCGTGTCTCGGCAAGGAGATATGCGTGGTCCGCAAGATTCTGGCTTCCATCGCAGCCTTGCTGCTGGTGGCACTTATTGTGCTGACGGCCGTCTTTCGTCCGGATCGCGCACTTCGAATCGTGGCCGCTGTCGTCGCTCACAATGTCTGCGCCAAGAGCTTTGTCTCAGGACTTGATCCCGAGACATCCTTCGCAGAGATCACGAGTGATACCAGCCTGCGGTTCTGGCGGGCGATCATGACATATCAACTGGATCGCGCGGCAGGAACCGTCGAAATCTTTGCTTTCGGCCGATCTTATGGGCTCGCCGCCTTTCACGAAGGATTCGGCTGTGTGATCGTGAATGGATCGCGCCAGCCTTATGTGCCGCAGAGCGACATTCAGGCGCTGAAAGCGCCGCAGGAGCCGCCATTGCTCCCTGAAATCGCCGGGCCGGATCTCGTCGAACCCGGGGACGACGCGCTCAGGGCAGCCCTGACTCACGCCTTCGAAGAGCCTGGGGCCGTGCCCACGCGGAGAACCAAGGCCGTCGTGGTGGTGCACAATGGCCACGTGATCGCCGAACGCTACGCCCCGGGCGTCGGCATTGATACGCAATTGCTCGGTTTCTCTTTGACCAAGTCGGTGATCAACGCGCTGATCGGCATCATGGCGAACCAGGGCTTGATCAGCCCGTCGATGCCGGCGCCGATCCCGGAATGGCATTCGCCGTCCGACCCGCGCCACCGGATTGAGATCGAGCATCTCTTGCGCATGACGACGGGGCTTGCACTGGATGAGACCTTCGTCGGCTTTGATCAATCCAGCGAGATGTATGTGAAGGACGACATGGCCGACTTTGCAGCCAAGGCTGCGCTGATCGCACCACCGGGAACGCGTTGGCATTACTCGAGCGGATCGACACAGCTGCTGGCGCGGATCATACGCGATATGCTGGGCGGTCCCGAGCAAGCGTTGGGCTTTGCCTGGCGCACATTGTTCGACCCGCTCGGTATGCGCCATGTGACGCTCGAGTTCGATCCATCCGGAACGCTGCAGGGCGCGTCCAACATGCTGGCAAGCGCGAGAGACTGGGCGCGATTCGGCTTGCTCTATCTCAACAACGGCGTCATCGGCGGCAAACGCATCCTGCAGGAAGGCTGGGTGGATTTTTGCGCTGCCGCTACGCTCGAGACCAACTATGGGGCGGGCTTCTGGACGAATCGCGGCAAGCAAAGGAACGCGAGGGCCGACGTGCCGGGGGAGATTCCCCGGGATGCCTTCTTTGCGGCAGGCGCGTTCGATCAACGCGTCGCAATCATTCCGTCGCGCAACCTGGTTGTGGTGCGTCTCGGCGACGGCCAGGGTGACGTCCAACGGCTGATCAGGGAAGTGCTGGCCGCGACGCGAGAATGAAGCGAAGGAGCTTACCGCCCGACCTGGTACGGCCCGCCCTTCTCCAGCGCACGTTGATAGGCCGGACGCGCATGGATGCGTTCGAGGAACGCCATCGCCTTGGGATGGCCCTGCTCCAGCCCGCCGCGCGCCTGCGCCGCCTCCAGTGGAAAGCTCATCTGGATATCGGCCGCCGTGAACTCGTTGCCGGCGAACCACTCGCTCTTGCCAAGCTCGCCTTCCCAATAATCCATGTGCTGCTTGAGCTGCGGATTGACGAGCGCCGTGAGCGCCTGGTTCGAGACCTTGCGCACGAGAGGACGGAGCAGCGCCGGCGCGCGCTTCGGCATCAGGGTGAACAGCAGCTTGAGCAGCAGCGGCTGCATCGCCGAGCCTTCAGCATAGTGCAGCCAATAGGTGTAGCGCAGCCGCTCCGGCGTGTTGGGCGACGGGATCAGGCGTCCCTGGCCATAGGTGCCGACGAGGTATTCGACGATCGCGCCGGATTCGGCGATGGTATTGCCGTTGTCGGTGATCACGGGCGACTTGCCGAGCGGATGGATGGCACGCAGCTCCTTCGGCGCGCGCATGTCCGGCTGGCGCTGGTAGCGCACGATCTCGTAGGGCACGCCCAACTCCTCGAGCAGCCACAGCACGCGCTGCGAGCGAGAATTGTTGAGGTGATGAACGGTCAGCATTTTGAGGTCCCCCACTGGTCTCGGACGCGTTGGTGCCAGCCCGGCGGGCGAATGTCGAGCCGGATGGTCGTTAATTTTACCCGGGCATATTGACGCTTCTATTTCATCCGGATATTAAAAGGACACGGTGTCAAATTTCGCAGTGATTTCAATGCAGGAAACCTTCACAGCCTTTGTCGGTCAGCGGTGCCTGGCCTCGGGACCAATCGCGGATGTGGCCTTGGCGGTCAAGCGCGCGGATGCAGGGGCCGGCTCGCCGATCGTGATCTTCAGCGACTCGAGCGGGCGGGCGGCCGATTTCGACCTGCGCGGCGACGACCAGGAGGTGCTGGCCCGCCTGGCGACGATCGCGCCGGCGGAAGGCATCGAGCCGCCGACTGCGCCGCGCGGCCGCGGCCGGCCCAAGCTCGGCGTGGTTGCGCGCGAGGTGACGCTGCTGCCGCGACACTGGGAATGGCTCAACGCACAGCCGGGCGGCGCCTCGGTCGCGCTGCGCAAGCTCGTCGATGAGGCGCGGCGCGCAAGCGGCGATCGCGACCGCGAGCGGCAGGCGCGCGATGCGGCCTACCACTTCATGTCGGCGATGGCGGGCAATCTCGCGCATTTCGAGGAAGCCTCGCGCGCGCTGTTCGCAGGCGACCGCCGGCGCTTTGCGGCCGAGATCGCCGACTGGCCCGCCGACATCCGCGACCACGTCCTGAAACTCGCAAGCAGCGACCGCGCGTAGGCGGAACACGCCCCGGTCAAGGTATTATGACCATCATGAAACGGGTGGACGTGGCGCGGCTGCTGCGCCAAGATGTGCGCAAGCGAGCTCGGGGGAGGACGATTTTGACGCGCGCGGCCCCACAATTCCTGTTCGATTTCGGCAGTCCCAATGCGTTTCTCAGCCATGAAGCCATCCCTGCGATCGAGCAGCGGATCGGCGTGAAATTCGAGTATGTGCCGATCCTGCTCGGCGGCATCTTCAAGGCGACCAACAACAAGTCGCCGGCCGAGACGCTCGCCGGCATCAAGAACAAGCGGGAATTCCAGGCTGTCGAGACCGAGCGTTTCATCAAACGCTTCCACGTGCAGCCCTATGTCTGGAACCCGTTCTTCCCCATCAACACGCTGAACCTGATGCGCGCGGCAATCGCGGCCCGGCTCGAAGGCGTGTTCGAACAATATGTCGAAGCCGCGTTCCATCACATGTGGCGCGAGCCGAAGAAGATGGACGATCCGGAAGTTGCGATGAAGGCGCTCGCATCGTCAGGCCTCGATGCGCAGAAGTTGTTCACACGTGCCCAGGACCCCGATGTGAAAGCAAAGCTGATCGAGAACACCGAGGAGGCCGTCGCGCGTGGCGCGTTCGGTTCACCGACGTTCTTCGTCGGCAACGAGATGTTCTTCGGCAAGGAGCAGCTGCGCGAGGTCGAGGAGATGGTGTCGGGAAAGTGAGAGGTGCGAATGGCGGGTAGCGAATAGCGAGTGGAAATCATCCCTGCTATTCGCTACTCCGTACTCGCCATTCGCCAAGGACAACAACGGAGCATCCCCATGCGCATTCTCGTGGTCGGCGCCGGCGCCATCGGCGGCTATTTTGGGGGCAGGCTGTTGCAGGCCGGGCGCGACGTCACCTTCCTGGTGCGGCCGCGGCGGGCGACAGAGCTCGCGAGCGCCGGCCTCGTCATCAAGAGCCCAAACGGCGATGCAACGCTGACGAATCCGCCGGCAGTGCAGGCGGGCCAGCTCACCGAAAAATTCGACGTCGTGCTGCTGAGCTGCAAGGCGTTCGACCTCGATGATGCCATCAAATCGTTCGCGCCGGCGGTCGGGCCGAACACCACGATCATTCCCGTTCTCAACGGCATGCGGCATCTCGACGTGCTGGACCAGAAGTTCGGTGCCGAGCGCGTGCTCGGCGGGCTCTGCGCCATCGCCGCGACGCTGAATGAGACGCGCGAGGTGGTGCAACTCCAGCCGATGCAATCGATCAATTACGGCGAGCGCGACGGAGAACTGTCGGCGCGGGTAAAGGCGATCGACGAAGTCTTCACCAGCGGCATCGCCGGCGCCGGCGCGAGCCAGAACATCATGCAGGACATGTGGGAGAAGTGGGTGTTTCTCGCCTCGCTCGCGGCGTCGACCAGCCTGATGCGCACTTCCGTCGGCAACATCCTGGCGGTCGCCGGCGGCATGGATTTTCTCCTGGGGATGTTGGACGAGACCAGCGCGACTGCGACCGCGTCGGGCTATGCGCCCGGCGGACCGTTCTTCGAGCGGGTCAAGGGTTTGATCACCACCGAAGGCTCGCCGATGACCGCATCGATGTTTCGCGACATCAAGGCGAACCTGCCGGTCGAGGCCGATCACATCATCGGCGACCTCATCGCGCGCGCCGATGCTGCGAAAGTGCCGGTGCCAAAACTGCGCATCGCCTATACGCATTTGAAGGCGTACGAGAAGCAGCGGGCGGGGTAGCCTCGCACTCCGCCGTCGTCCCGGGGCGCGCAAAGCGCGAGCCCGGGACGACGAGTTGAGTAACCGTTTACAGCCTTCCGCTACTGCAAATGCGCCAGGTAATGCGCAAGTGCGGTGATCTCTTCCTCGCTGAGCGAATAGGCGACGTCGGCCATGGCGGCGACGCCGCCGCCGACGCGCAGGCCCGCCTTGTAGTCGTGCAGGGCCTTCACCAGATATTCCTCGCGCTGGCCGGCAAGGCGGGCGACGGCCTTGGTGCCGGCATAGCTGTCGGTGTGGCACGAGGCGCAGCGGCGGCCGCTGGCTGCTTCCTTGCCTTTCCGCGACAGGTCGGGATCCTTGTCCTCCGAACCCTTCGGCGGCGTGAGCTGCGAAAAATAGGCGCCGAGACTGCGGATGTCCTCGTTGGCGATCTCTTCCGCGATTGGCTGCATCTGCTCGTTCTTGCGCGAGCCGGCACGAAAGAACACGAGCTGCCACTGCAAGAACTGATCGGGCTGGCCGGCAAGCGAGGGGATGTTCTCGGTCTGCGAGATGCCGTTGTCGCCGTGGCAGCCGGCGCAGATTGCCGCCTTCTCCTTGACGTCGGCAGCGTGCGCGAAGGGAATGGTGACAAGCGCAGTGAGCGCAAGTCCGATGATCGCGTGAGGAGCAAACTGCCGGTGCATGATTGGAGGATTCCGCTCTAACAAGCCGTCATTCCGGGGCGCCCGAAGGGCGAGGTATGATGCGCAATTGCGCATCTGAGAATCCATAACCCCAAGTCGTGGTTATGGGTTCCGGACTTGCGCGCAAGGGGCGCACAGGTCCGGAACGACACTGTCCAGAACTCAAAGGGTCCAGAACTCAAAGGCCAGAACTCAAAGACAGAGGCTGCGGCCGCCGGTCCGGCCACCTCAGCCTCCGAGGCTTTCACGTCGCGCTACTTCTTGCTGTAGCTGATGCGATAGATCGCGCCGGCCCAGTCGTCGGCGACGAGGATCGAGCCGTCCTTCGCGAGGATGATGTCGTCGGGACGGCCGAGATAGCCCTGGTCGCCCTCGAGCCAGCCGGAGGCGAACACCTCCTGCTTGGGGTTCTTGCCGTCGGGCCCGACGATCACGCGCACGATGCGCGCGCCCTGGTACTTGTGCCTGTTCCAGGAGCCGTGCTCGGCGATCAGGATGTTGTTCTTGTACTCGGCGGGGAACTGGTCGCCGGTATAGAACTTCATGCCGAGCGGAGCGACGTGCGCACCGAGATTCAGCACGGGCGGCGCGAACTCCGAGCACTTGTGACCCATCGCGAATTTCGGGTCCGGCAGATCGCCCTGGTGGCAATAGGGATAGCCGAAGTGCTCGCCGATCTTCGAGATCATGTTCAGCTTGTCGCTGGGGAGATCATCGCTGACCCAGTCACGTGCGTTCTCGGTGAACCAGTATTTGCCGCTGCGCGGATCGACGTCGCCGCCGACCGAGTTGCGGACACCGAGCGCCCAGACTTCGGCGTTGCCGGTCTTGGGATCGACGCGCCGGATCTGCGAGACGCTGGTCGGCGGAATGCCGACGTTGAAGGGCGGTCCGAACGGCAGGAAGAACCAGCCATCCTTGTCGGTCGCGATGTACTTCCAGCCATGAGCGGCATAGGACGGCATGTCGTCATAGACGACCTTGCCCTCGCCGAGATTGTCGAGATTCGCTTCGACGTTGTCGTAGCGAATCAGCTTGTCGACGGCGATGACGTAGAGTGCGCCGTCCTTGAAGGCGAGGCCGGTCGGCATGTTCAGACCCTTGAGGATGGTCTTGACCTCGCGCTTGCCGCCATTGTCCTTGATCGAATAGACGTTGCCGAGGCCGAACGAGCCGACGAACAGCGTGCCCTTGTCGCCCCAGGCCATCTGCCGCGCGGCGAGAACGCCGGGCGCCCAGACCTCGATCTTGAAGCCCGCCGGCAACTTGATCTTCTTCACGATGTTGGCGAGCTCGGCCTCGGATGCGCCGGTCGGCGGGCCGGACGGCGGCGCAAGACCCTTCTGCGCCTCGGTCTCATCGCCCAAGAACCAGTCATCCGGCGGATGCGTCCAAAACTCCTTGGTGCCGGATTCGTATTTCTTCAGCGCCCGGTTCTTGTCCTGCTGCTGCGCATTCACGACGCTTGTCCCCGCGAGCAGGGCAACCGCCGCAAACGCAAAGATGGATCGATGGAATATGGATGTCATCGCGTCACTCCCCTAAGGCGGCCGTGGCGGCCATACCGTTATTGTTTTGCTATTCGAGAGGCGAAGTTCGGAGTCTGTCGACAGAGGCAGACGCGAAAAGGTTAGCACATCTGCGAGCGCTGAGAAGCGTGGCTGGCGCATCGCGATGAGCCTCAATAAAAATTGAGAGAGAACTTCTCCGCATGCGTAGCATGCGAGCACGTGCGTTCTCGCTGCAACGCGGAATCACGCGGCTAGCGACTATTTCGCAGGCAGCGCTCGCATGCGCGCGACGGGAATTATGAGACTACGGGATAAGGGCCACGGTCGAAGACGGTGTCATGATAACCCTTTGAGCCGACCTGACGCGCCAGCGCGCTGCGAAAATCGTGGTTCTCGCGCAGGCTGCTCAGCACGTGGGCAAAGTCGAATGCGGGCCGCCAGCCGAGTTCGCGGCGCGCACGATCGTTGACGTAGACGCGGTCGATGGTCGGAAACAGGCGCCAATCCCTCGCCGCGTAGAGTTTGGCGCAATCGGGATAGAGCGCATGCACGACGCGCGCGGCGTCCTCAAGCAGGGCGGCGAGGTGGTTTTGCGTGAACGGGCTCGTCGCCGACACGATATAGCGCGAAAAGCCGATGCTGGGTGCGCGCTCGACGGCGAGCAGATGCGCGCTTACCGCGTCCGCTATATCCAGCCGGCGATAAAGCAGCTCGTTGGCCTGCGCGTTCTCGGTCGCAAAGCTCGCCCGCGCTGAGGGATCGTCGTCCTCCTCCGGAAAGAAGCGCGAGGTTCGCAAGACGACGACGGGAAGCCCATGCTCGCGAAAGAACAGCTCGCAGAGATTCTCGGCCATCAGCTTGGTGGTACCGTAGATGTTCTTCGGCACCGACGGCAGATCCTCGGTGACCCAGACCGCGGCATTGCCGGCCTCGGGCCGAAGCTGCGAGCCGAACGCGCTGGTGGTGCTGGTGAAGACGAAGCTCTTCACGCCGGCCTCAAGCGCTGCCTCGAGCAGGTTGAGCGTGCCGGTGACGTTGGTGTCGATGAAGTCCTGCTTGGTATGGGTCGCGACATGCGGCTTGTGCAGGGTGGCGGCGTGGATGACGGCGGTGACGCCCGCCATCGCGGTCCGCACGAAGCCGGGATCGACGATCGAGCCCACCCGGTCGGTGAACTCCGATTTCTTCAAATCAACCCCATGCACAGTAGACCCGCGCGCGCGAAGCGCCCGGAAAATGGCTTCCCCGAGATGGCCCGCACTGCCGGTGACCAGAATTGTCATTCCACGTCCAACGTACGTCCCGGACGGAGCCGCCCAAAGGGCGATCCGGTCCTGTCAGGTTTGACGCTGGGAGAAATTGGAGCGGGCGAAGGGGCTCGAACCCTCGACCCCGACCTTGGCAAGGTCGTGCTCTACCACTGAGCTACACCCGCGTCCTGAGCCGGTCGCGTGACGCGCCGGCAACGGCTGTCGTATGCCAAAAGCGGGCGGCGAATGCAACAGCTACCCGCGGCATCTATTCGCTTCGGAGACCTAAATGAGCCCCGAATAGGGTCGAAAGCGACCCGAAACGCCCAGGAACCACCAAATCAGCGGTCATGGATTGAAATTCGGCCGTCCCGGCCCAATTTAGGAGCCGGGACAGCAGCATATGGAACGGCGTCGTGCTAAAGAGCCGCCTTTCCGGACATCAGACGAGGGGACTTCCGTGACGATCATTGACCAGGGCAACGGAGCGGCGGGCCAGGCTGCGCCCGATCTGATCAAGGACACCACCACCCAGACCTTCGTGAAGGACGTCATCGAGGAATCGAAGCGCCAGCCGGTGCTGATCGACTTCTGGGCCGAGTGGTGCGGCCCATGCAAGCAGCTGACCCCGGTGCTGGAAAAGGCCGTCAAGGCGGCCAAGGGCAAGGTCAAGCTGGTCAAGATGAACATCGACCAGCATCCGGCGATTCCGGGCCAGATGGGCATCCAGTCGATCCCGGCCGTGATCGCCTTCGTCAATGGCCAGCCGGCCGATGGCTTCATGGGCGCGGTGCCCGAGAGCCAGGTCAACGCCTTCATCGAGCGCCTGACCAAGGGCGTGACCGCGCCGGGCGAGGTCAACGTCGCAGAGATCGTGAGGGAAGCAGACGCCGTGCTCGCTGAGGGCGACGTCGAGGCCGCGGCGCAGATCTATGCCGAGGCGCTGTCGCACGATGCGACCAACATCGCCGCGCTCGCGGGCCTTGCGAAATGCTACGTCACGTCGGGTGCGATCGAGCAGGCCAAGCAGACGCTCGCCATGGTGCCGGAGTCCAAGCACGGCGATGCCGCGGTGAAGGCGGTGCAGGCCGCGATCGATCTCGCCGAGCAGGCGGAATCGCTCGGGCCGGTCACTGAACTGGAGCAGAAAGTCGCTGCAAACCCGCTCGATCATCAGGCCCGGTTCGACCTTGCGACCGCGCTCAACGCGCAAGGCAATCGGGCAGCCGCGACCGACCAGCTGCTCGAGATCGTCAAGCGCGACCGCAAATGGAACGATGATGGCGCACGCAAGCAGCTCATCCAGTTCTTCGAGGCCTGGGGCGGCGCTGATGATGCGACCGTCGAGGGACGCAAGCGGCTGTCGACGATCCTGTTCTCGTAGTTGTTGGAGCATGATCTTGTCGGAAGACCGCTTCACACTTTTCGCTAAAGCGGCCCTTCGGGTCCGGATCATGCTCTAAGGCCTGAGCGCCACACAAGTCAGCGGGGAGCGGGTATGCCGATCAATATCGAATATCGCGGGCCCGCCGATCTTCCCGAGATCATCCCGGTGTTTCCGCTGCCCGGCGCGCTGCTCTTGCCGCGCGGGCAGATGCCGCTCAACATCTTCGAGCCGCGTTATCTGTCGATGGTCGACGACTCACTTCGCGACGGCCATCGCCTGATCGGCATGATCCAGCCCGACGTGGCGCATTCGCCGAAGAACTCTGACAGGCCGGTGCTGTTCAACGTCGGCTGCGTCGGCCGCATCACCCAGCTCGCCGAGTCCGGCGACGGCCGCTACATCCTCGAGCTCACCGGGATTGCGCGCTTCAAGGTGGTCCAGGAGCTCGAGGTGCTGACATCCTACCGGCAGTGCAAGGTGAACTTCTTCGCCTTCACGGATGATTTCACCGCCCGCAAGGGCGAGGACGCGGTCAATCGCGAGGCGCTCCTGGTGGCGCTCGCCGACTTCCTGAAGGCCAACAACCTCAAGGTCGACTGGGAAGGTGTCGAGAGCGCACCCAACGAGGCGCTGGTCAATGCACTGGCGATGATGTCGCCCTATGGTCCCGCAGAGAAGCAGGCGATGCTCGAAGCTCCCGACCTGAAGACCCGCGCCGAGATCCTGATCGCCGTCACCGAGATGGATCTCGCCAAGAAACGCACCAGCGGCGATCCGCCGCTGCAGTGAGCGCACTTAGGCCGCGCGGCGAACGTCCGGCGATTGGCGGCGCAGCCAGTCCGCCCAGGATGATGTGCCGCGCACGCCCTGGCTGACGACGAAGCCCATGCCTCGCGCTGACCTTTCCGACAAAGCCATCGGCACGATGCGCCGGCGGATGGCGTGCGCCTCCTGGTACTGCCGCGCGAACTCGGTGCAGCCGAAATCGTCGGGTCCGCCGATCTCGGGCCGCATCCCGCGGCCACCATCGAAGGCACAGCTCACGACGTGATCGGCGACATCGGACGTGTCGACCGGATTGAACACCGTCGTCGGCACCGGCCACATCGGAAGCCAGGCGAGGCCGGCCAGCAGCCTGTCGAGCAGATAGTAGAAGGGCATCGCCCGGACCACGGACCATGACACCGACGAGCTGCGGACCAGCTGCTCACCCCTGAGCTTGACGCGTGCGTAAGGCAGCGTTGCATCGTCGAGACCCACGATCGAGACGTGCAGGAGGTGCTGCACCGAGGCCTCCTGGCAGAGCGAGAGCAGCAGCTCAGTTCCTTCGACGTCGACCGCGGACGGCGACGTGAAAAAGTCGGAGGGCCTGAAGCCGCCGCGGCGCGCGATCGGCGAATAGGTCGCCGCATTGATGACGGTGTCGACGCCGTGCAGCGCCTCGCGCAGCCCGGCGCCCGTTACAAGATCGCCGATGGTCCATTCGACATCGGCCCGCGCGCCGGGCGAGCGGGCAAAGACCCGCACGGAATGCCCGGTGGCGATGAGGCGGTCGACGATATCCTGGCCCAGATGGCCGGTGCCCCCGGTAACGAGCGTCAGCGGCATGCTTCGGTCCTCATCTAAAGCGCGATCATGCTCTAGTACCCGGCAACCGCCATCGCCACGACGGCACTCAGTGCCATCCAGCCGAAGTGGCGACCGCGTGTTGCCCAGGCGTTGGCGAAGGCGGCAAAGCCGAACACGATGGCCAGCGTGGTGACGATCCAGTGGCGCGCGGGTTCCGACGCCATCCAGGGCGTGGCGAACAGCAGGACGCCGCCGCCGATCCAGGCGACCGTCGAGGTCTGCCAGACCAGGCGGATCAGGGTCCGCAAGCGTTCCGGTTCGATTTTGGCGCGAGCAAAGACTTTTGTTTCGCCGAGGACGCCGTGAATGAGCGCCACGACGATCGTGGCCAATCCGGCGGCTTGCAGCAGCAGATCACGCATAGCCTGACCCTCCATACAGTGATGTATGGTGATAATGCCGGACTTGGCAGATGTCAATACAGTCCTGTATGGTTGGTCCAACGGAACCCGACATGACCGAACAGCTTTCCGCCGACGACTGGATAAAGCAGGGCCTGAAGGCGCTGGCGAGGAGCGGCTTCACGGCGCTGAAGGCCGATCCGCTGGCGAAGGCGATGGGCGTGTCGCGCGGCAGCTTTTACTGGCACTTTGCCGATCTCGGCGCGTTCCATGCTGCGATCCTGAAACGCTGGCGCGAGATCGCGGCCGAGCGGATCATCGCTGATGTCGAGGCCGACAGCGAGGGTGAGCCGCTACGTGCGCTGTTGCGGCGGAGCTTTGGCGCACGGCTCGATGTGGAACGCGCGGTGCGCAATTGGGCGGCGTTCGAGCCGGCGGCACAAGGTGCCGTTCGCGCGATCGATCGCCGCCGGCTCGACTACATCGAAGGGTTGCTCGAAAAACGCGGGTTCGCCTCGGCGATGGCGCAGGCGCGTGCGCAAATCCTGTACTGGACGTTTCTCGGCTTTGCACTGTCGAACACGCCGCTGCCGGCCGCGCGCCTGGAGGCGCTGATCGACGAGCTCCTGCGGATGGTCTCGAACTAAGAGATTGAGCTCGATTGCTGCCGCGCAGCAGGTGCGCTCCCTCCCCCGCAAGCGGGGGAGGGTCGGGGAGAGGGTGTCTCCACAGTGAACAATCCCCAAGTGGAGAGAGCCCTCACCCCGACCCTCTCCCGCCTGCGGGAGAGGGGGCACACCTAACCTGCGGCGACGGCGCGCCTGGGCGGCTCGGATCCGACCAGCCGCATCAAGGCGATCGTGACCAGGACGACGGCGGCATAGATCACGAGCTGCATCCCGGTCGGCTGGTCGGTGTAGCCGATCAGCGTGTGCAGGGTGCGGCCCAAGATGCTGTCCTCGGCGAGAAGCCAGCTCGTGTCCCACACCACGGTGTCGAGCGCGGTGAGCCAGTTGGCGCGCTCGAGGAACGAGACCGCCTGTGCGGCCATGCCGGCCGCGAGCAGCGTGATGAGCACCGTCGTGGTCGCAAACAGCGCGCGCGGCGGAATCCGCAACAGGCCGAAATAAGTGAGGAGGCACACCGCGCCGCCGAGCACGAGGCCGAGCAGGCCGCCCACGAGCAGGCTCATCGCCGTGCCGCCGTCGGATGCGGCGACGCCATAGAGGAACAGCGCCACCTCGCTGCCTTCACGCAGCACCGCGACCCCGACCACGACGGCAAGCGCCAGCAGCGATTTGGATCCTTCGGCGACGGCCTGGCCGACGGCGCGCAATTCGCCCGCCATCTCCTTGCCATGCCGCGCCATCCAGACGTTGTGCCAGGTCAGCATGATCACGGCGACGGCAAGGATCGCCGCGTTGAACAGCTCCTGACCCATGCCTTCGAAGAGCTGTGACAGGGCGCCCGCGAATGCCGCGACCACGCATGCGCCCAGAACGCCCGCCAGCACGCCGCCCACGATCCAGCGATTGCGATGCTTAACAGAGCGCGTCACCGCGAGCACGATGCCGATGATCAGACCGGCCTCAAAAACCTCGCGGAAGACGATGATGAGCGCGGCGAGCACGAGCGAGGCCTTATTCGACGATGAGAGTGCCGCGCGCCTTCTCGTTGAACTCGTCGAAGAACTCGTAGCGGCCGGCCTTCTGCGCGCGAACGTTGACGACGGCCTCGCCCTTCGACGGAATGACCTTCTCGACCTTCAGCGTCTTGCTCTCGAACTCCATCGCCTTGGCGGTGTTGTTCTTGACCTTGACGGTGATCGCCTTGCCGGCGGGTGCGCGCAGCTCGCTCGGCTGGAACGCGCCATCATAGACGATTTGGAGTTCGGTCGCCTGCTGCGCGTTCGCGGCAGGGAGCGGCAGCATCGCGGCAACGCAGAGCGCGGCGAGGGCGAAAGACCTTGGGTTAAGCGAAGCAAACATGGATCGGCGTGTCCCGGGCTAAATGGTCAAAATCGACGGCAAGCGCGCGCTGCGCTGGGCCGACGTCCTGCAAACCAAATATCGGCCGTGGCGGCTAGGCTGCGCTCTCGCAAAAGGACTTACTCTAAAGCTATTCTAAGTTATGACGACATGCGGAAAGTGCTGTCGCGCCAGAGATCGCAGGGCGTGTGAGACCCCTATGCGGCGACACGCCGCAGCTTTTCGTGCTAAGGGCCGGATCACCGCCGGAGACTACCATTCATGACCACGCCAAACGAACGCCCCGAAGCCACCGTCGATCCCAAGCTCTTGGAGATCCTGGTGTGCCCGCTGACCAAGGGTCCGCTCGAATTCGACGCCGCCAAGCAGGAGCTGATCTCGCGCTCCGCCAAGCTCGCCTACCCGATCCGCGACGGCATACCGATCATGCTGCCGGAGGAGGCGCGGAAGATCGATTGAGGCCGAAACTCCTCATGGTGAGGAGGCGCGCCAGCGCCGTCTCGAACCATGAGGCCCCGCTGCTGCAGCTCGGCCTTCATCCTTCGAGACGCGCGCAAGCGCGCTCCTCAGGATGAGGGTCAATGGCCTTGTTGACTGCTACAGCGCCTCGCCCTTCAACAATTTCGGCACTTCGCCGGTGAGGCCGGCGGCCTGGCGGATGAAGAGATTCTTCAGCGGCGGGGCGCGGTCGACGATGCCGAGGCCGATGTCGCGCACGGTGCGCAGAAGTGTCGACCTGTTGGAGAACAGGAAGTTCAGCGAATTGGTCGCTACCCCCATCGCCATGGTGTCGAAGCGCCGCCAGCGCTGGTAGCGCTCCAGCACATCGCTCTGGCCGATATCCATGCCGAGCCGCGCGGCATCGACGACCACTTCGGCGAGCGCGGCGACATCCTTCAGACCCATGTTGAGGCCCTGGCCCGCGATGGGATGGATGACATGCGCGGCATCGCCGACCAGCGCGAGGCGCTCGGCGATGAAGGAGCGCGCGACGAAATAGGACAGCGGAAACGCGCGCGGCTGGTCCAGCGCCTTGATCTCGCCGAGATGCAGGCCAAAGCGCTGCTCGAGCTCGCTGTGAAATTCGTCCTCGCTCAGCGCCGTGATGCGCGCGGCCTCGGTGCGGCCCTCGGTCCACACCAGCGAGGAGCGTTTTCCCGTCAGCGGCAGGATCGCGAAGGGGCCGGCGGGCAGAAAATGCTCCTCGGCGCGGCCCTCATGATCGCGCTCATGGCCGACGGTGACGACGATGCCGGACTGATCGTACTCCCAGCCATGGGTGGCGATGCCGGCGCGCTCGCGCAGCTTCGACTTGGCGCCGTCGGCCGCGATCAACAGGCTCGCCGCGACCACGCTGCCATCGCCGAGCGTCACGTCGATGCCATCGGGGCGCGCGTCGTAGGACGCAACAGGAGTGGCGCGAAGATCGATGCCTTCGGCTTCGGCGCGCTTGACCAGCACGTCAATGAGCTGGCGGTTCTCGATCATGTGAGCAAAGGGCTCGCCGGGCTCGACATCGCCGGCGAAGGTCAGGAACACCGGACGCGTCACGTCCTCCAGCTTGGAATCGGTCACGACCATGTCGAGGATCGGCTGCGCACCGCCCTTGACATCGTCCCAGGTGCCGATCGCCTCGAACAGCCGGCGGCAGGCCGCAACGATGGCGGTGGCGCGCGGATCGCGGCTCGGCCGCGTGGCGAGCGCCGGATCGGCGACGATCACGGGAATGTCTGGACCGAGGCCCTGGCGCAATGCGAGCGCGAGCGCTAGCCCTGCAAATGCGCCGCCGCCAATGACAATGCTACCCTGTACTGACATACCCTGGATCCCGGCTAACTCTTGGCCTTGCTAGCAGACTTGAGCTGGGCGAAACAGTGCGGTGAAACAAGGGCCGTTTCCTCATGTCATTCCGGGGCGCGCAAGGCGCGAACCCGGAATCCAGAGATTATTGGCTCGAGATTCCACATTGCGCAAATGCGCAATGGGGTTCATCGCTTCGCGTGCCCCGGAATGACGAAATCCTTCGAAAGCGCCACCATGTCCAAAAGCCTGATCGACCTCATCTCCATCCTCGATATCGAGCCGCTCGAGGTGAATTTGTTCCGCGGCAACAGCCCTAAAACGAGCTGGCAGCGGGTGTTCGGCGGGCAGGTGATCGGGCAGGCGATGGTCGCGGCCTGCCGCACGGTGGAGGGCCGGCTGCCGCATTCGCTGCATTGCTATTTCATCCTGCCGGGCGACCCGCAGGTGCCTATCATCTACCAGGTGGAGCGCCTGCGTGACGGCAAGAGCTATTCGACCAGGCGCGTCACCGCGATCCAGCATGGCAATGCGATCTTCTCGATCATGGTCTCGTTCCATGCCGAGGAGGAGGGCGCCTTCGATCACCAGGACAAGATGCCGGATGTGCCACCGCCGGAAAAGCTGACGGCGGAGGAAGTGTCGAAGCAGCCGATATTCCGCGAGATGCCGGAGTTTATCCGCCGCTATTACGAATCCGATCGTCCGATCGAGCTGCGCCCGGTCGAGCTCAGCCGCTATTTCGGCCAGAAGATCGAGGATGGCCGCATCCATGTCTGGATCAGGACTGCAGCAAAGCTGCCGGACGATCCGGCGCTGCATATGTGCGCGCTCGCCTATGCCTCGGACTTCTCGCTGCTCGATGCGGTGATGGCGCGCTACGGTCGCACGCTGTTCGACAAGCGCATGATGCCGGCAAGCCTCGATCACGCGATGTGGTTTCACCGTCCATTCCGCGCCGACGAATGGCTGCTTTACGCCCAGGATTCGCCGAGTGCGCAATCAGGCCGCGGCTTGACCCGCGGCCTGATCTTCAAGCCCGATGGCACGTTGGTGGCCTCCGTCGCGCAGGAAGGCTCCGTGCGCGAGCGGAAGGGCTGAGAGCTAGAGCACGATCCGGAAAAGTGTGCAGCGGTTTTCCCTCGCTACAAACGCGGAACGCGTTTGCGCGGAGATCATGCTCAAACGACAAACTAAAGCGCGATGACGATTCATCCCAATCTCATCGCGCTTTAGATTAGACCGCCCCCTTGGGTACGAGCTCGGTCTGCGACACCATCCAGCCCATCATCCAGCGATACATCCAGGGAATCGGGATGATGAAGCTGCAGAGGATGGCAGTCACGATCGCGCGCCAGAGGAACTCGAGTCCGGTGCCCTTGAAGACGATGTCGCGCCGCGTTCCTGCAATGTTGCGGCACAGCCAGCGGACCTGGGCAACCATGACCCACGCCCAGCCGATGATGGTGATGAAGGAGATCGCCAGCAGCAGGTTCCAGCCGATATAGGCCCAGATCGAGCCCGTGAAGCTGAGGCCGAGCGGCTGCCCGTTGGAGGCGAGGTTCGCGACCATCCATTTGATCAGCAGCCAGTACAGAACGAGCTCGGCGATGAAGAGCAGGTTGTTGAGCAACTGGACGCCGCTGAAATAGGCGACGATGGCGAGAACAATGAAACCGAAATACCACGGCACCAGCGTCATCGCATTGCCGGTGAAGTTGAGATTCGGTCGTCCTGGAACCTTCACGCAGGACACGATCCACTGCGTGTACCAGACGAACACCCAGGGCGCCGGAATGATCAGCATCGTGCCGATCAGCATGACGATGGTGCGCCAGGTGAACTCCAGGATGCCGAAATCGATCGCGAGCGCGGAGCCACCGCCGCTGTAACTGCCGCCGCTATAGCCCCCGGGAGAAGCCATCGTGGGTGGCCCACCCGTCGGAACGATCGGCGGCGCGCCGCCGCCAGCCATCAATCCCGGAATTTCGGCCGCCTTCTGCCAGCCCGCCATGCCCTCGGTCCACACCAGCGTGTCCGGGCGGACCACGCCCTGGGCAATGAGATCGCGGAATTGACCTTCCGGATAGGGCCCCTGCTGCTTGCCCTCGGCTGCGTAGAACCAACTCGCCATGAAATGCCCCCCCTTCAGTCCCAAAATACTTTTGTACCGGCCGGGACGGTTCGGTTCACCGCAACCATGCCAAAAATGCATTGTGAAGGACGACCCGCAGCTCTGTACAGAGGCGGTATCCCCCGTTGCGCCGCCTTTTTCCCTCTTCAACCTGCAACATTTTTATGCCATTTGCCCGGAAAGATGCGAGATTGACGCGGCGCCATCTGCGCATTGTTTGGCGAAGCTCCGGGAAACAGGCCTGACCATGAAACTCGTCGTCGCGATCATCAAACCCTTCAAGCTCGATGAGGTCCGCCAGGCACTGACGGCGATCGGCGTGCACGGCATGACCGTCACCGAGGTGAAGGGCTACGGCCGCCAGAAGGGCCATACCGAAATCTATCGCGGCGCCGAATATGTCGTGAACTTCCTGCCCAAGCTCCGGATCGAAATCGCGGTGCCCTCCGAGATCGCCGAGAAGGCCGTCAACGTCATCACCTCGACGGCGCGCACCGGGCAGATCGGCGACGGCAAGATCTTCGTCACGCCGATCGACCACGCGCTGCGCATCCGCACCGGCGAGACCGACAGCGACGCGCTCTGAATTCGACTATGTCGCAAGACCCTCATGGTGAGGAGCGCGGAACGCGCGGCCCCGGACGATGCTGCGCATCGCCGGGCGAACCATGAAGGACCGGCTCTCACCCACGGCCATCCTTCGAGACGCGCGCAAGCAGGCTCCTGATCGTCACCACCGCGCTGGTCCTGGTACCGAACAGCCTCAGGCCGCTTCGGGCTTGCGCAACACATAAGTGTATGCTTATGTATTACCATGATCGAAGCAGACATCTTCAAGGCGCTGGCCGACCCGACGCGCCGAAAGGTCTTTGAAAAGCTCGCTGGCGGAAGCCTGAACGCCAGTGCTTTGCGCGACGGATTGGACATCAGCCAACCGGCGATGTCGCAGCATCTCGCGGTTCTGCGTGCAGCAGGCCTCGTGCGCGAACAGCGGCAGGGCCGATTTGTGAACTACGAGGTCGACCCCAACGGCATCGCCACCATCGGAACATGGCTTGCGCGCTACCGTGCCTACTGGCCGAAGCGCATGGAAGCGCTCGCCGATCTCTTGAAGGACATGGATCAATGAGCGACGCAGCGAAGCCTGATCAAGCCGATACAGCCCTGGTGCTCGAATACGACTTCGATGCGCCGCCCGCCAAGGTCTGGCGCGCCGTGACCATTCCGGCGCTGCGCGAACGCTGGCTACCGGATTGCGACCTCGCCGGCGCCGAGCCCGAATCATCGGTCGCAGGCGAAGAGGTGCGTTACCGGCTTCGTGATCCCGAACCGCCGTTTCGCGAAAGCCATGTCATCTTCCGGATCGAGCCGAACGAGGACGGCGGCACCCGCTTTCGCATCATCCAGCAAGCCTGCGACGAGCGCGTAACGCTGCCGAAGCCGGCCAACACGAATTGCTGCCTGATGCGCGCGGCCTGACGGAAAACAGACTTCATCACCTGCAGACATGGAGGTCGCCGATGCGCGACATGCTTCAGCTCGTCCCTATGGTCGTCGAACAGTCGAGCCGCGGCGAGCGATCCTTCGATATCTACTCCCGCCTCTTGCGCGAGCGCATCATCTTCCTCAACGGCGAAGTCAATGATGCAATGTCCGGCTTGGTCTGCGCGCAGCTCTTGTTCCTGGAGGCGGAGAACCCGAACAAGCCGATCAATCTCTACATCAATTCTTATGGCGGCGTGGTCACCAGCGGATTTGCCATGTACGACACCATGCAGTTCATCAAGGCGCCGGTCCATACGCTCTGCATGGGTACCGCGCGCTCCATGGGGTCGTTCCTGCTGATGGCCGGCGAGCCCGGCCACCGCGCCGCCCTGCCCAATGCCAGCCTCCACGTGCATCAGCCGCTCGGCGGCTTTCAAGGCCAGGCGTCTGACGTCCTGATCCATGCAACCGAAATGCAGGAAACCAAGCGGCGCATCATCCAGCTCTATGCCCGACATTGCGGGCGCCCTGAGCAGGAGGTGGAACGGACTCTGGACCGCGACCACTTCATGAACGCGCAGCAGGCGGTCGAATGGGGACTGATCGACAGGGTTTTTGCGGAGCGCAGCGCCACCTGAGGGTCCGAGAGGACCCTTCGGCCGCTACATCCGGCTGCTCCATGCACATCTCCCAGCGTGGTGCGGCGCTGCAGCACGCGCCGAGCCCTATCAAGGTACCTTTCCGCTGCCCTACACGTGAGCAACATTGTGTCGGCAGCCTGTCGTGCATCGGTTTTGAGCAGGCATGACTACGTTTTAGGCGCGACCTATTAGCGCAGTGCAGCGCGACCCCCGCAAGGCGTGAAAAACCTCGCATTCATAATCCGTTAGGCAACGACGTCGATCTGGCACGGCATTTGATTCTCAGAGCCCGGCTGTGCCCGCGGTGTGAAGCTTCTCCTCGTGGTGAACCAGTCGAGAACGCCCGGCCACGTCCGGACCGGGCCCAAGCGGGGATAGGACCCATGAAAATTGTTATGGCGATAATCAAGCCATTCAAGCTGGAAGAAGTCCGGGACGCCCTGACCGCCATCGGCGTTCACGGTCTCACGGTGACGGAAGTCAAGGGATATGGCCGGCAGAAGGGCCATACGGAAATCTATCGCGGCGCCGAATACGCCGTGAGCTTCCTGCCCAAGATCAAGATCGAAGTCGCTGTCGCTTCCGAGCAGGTCGACAAGACCATCGACGCCATCACGTCGGCTGCGAAAACAGGGCAGATCGGCGACGGCAAGATCTTCGTCATCAGCCTCGACCACGCGGTCCGCATCCGCACCGGCGAGGCCGACGCCGCGGCACTTTGATTTCGCGCTCAACCTTATCGAATCAGGAGAAAATGAAATGACGTTTAAGCGTCCCTATGGCGCGGGACTGGCCGCCCTCGCAGTCGGCATGTTCGCTGCGACCGCAGCCTACGCCGAGCCAACGGTCAACAAGGGGGATAACGCCTGGATGCTGACATCGACAGTGCTCGTGCTGTTGATGACGATCCCGGGTCTTGCGCTGTTCTATGGCGGTCTCGTCCGCTCCAAGAACATGCTCTCGGTTCTCGCCCAGGTCTTCTACACGGTCTGCGTCGTCACCGTGCTCTGGGCCCTCTACGGCTACAGCCTTGCCTTCACCGGCGGTTCCGACTTCATCGGCGGCTTCTCCAAAGCCTTCATGATGGGCATCACGACGGACTCCAAGGCGGCGACCTTCAGCGTCGATGCCAACATCTCGGAGCTCGTCTATGTCTGCTTCCAGATGACCTTCGCGGCGATCACGCCCGCCCTCATCGTCGGCGCCTTTGCCGAGCGCATGAAGTTCTCGGCGGTCGCGCTGTTCATCCCGCTCTGGGTCACGCTGATCTACTTCCCGATCGCGCACATGGTCTGGTACTGGCCGGGTCCGGACCTGATCCAGGACGCTGCCAAGGCGCTGGCTGCTGCGGGTGATGCTGCGGCGAAGACGGCGGCCCAGGCCAAGCTCGATGAGATCAACGCCGACGCCGGCTGGATCTTCAAGAAGGGCGCGATCGACTTCGCGGGCGGCACCGTGGTGCACATCAACGCCGGCATCGCCGGTCTCGTTGGTGCGCTCCTGATCGGCAAGCGCACCGGCTACGGCAAGGAGCTGATGGCCCCGCACTCGCTGACCATGACCATGATCGGCGCCTCGCTGCTCTGGGTCGGCTGGTTCGGCTTCAACGCCGGCTCCAACCTCGAAGCCAACGGCGGCGCTGCCCTCGCCATGACCAACTCCTTCGTCGCCACCGCAGCCGCTGCGCTCGCGTGGATGTTCGCGGAATGGATCGTGAAGGGGCATCCCTCCGTGCTCGGCGCGCTCTCGGGCGCCGTCGCGGGTCTCGTGGCGGTCACGCCTGCGGCCGGTTACTCCGGCCCGATGGGTGCGATCGTTCTCGGCCTCGTCGTCGGCATCGTCTGCCTGTTCTTCTGCACCGTGGTGAAGAATGCGCTCGGCTACGATGACTCGCTCGACGTGTTCGGCGTGCACTGCGTCGGCGGCATCGTCGGCGCGCTCGGCACCGGCATCCTCGTCAACCCGGCGCTGGGTGGTGCGGGCATCATCGACTACACCGCGATCCCGCCGAAGGTTGCCGATTACGACCTCGTGGCGCAGATGACCTCTCAGGTCTGGGGCGTCGGCACCACCCTGGTGTGGTCGGGCATCGGCTCGGCGATCCTCTACAAGGTCGTCGACGTGATCGTTGGCCTGCGCGCCAATGTCGAGACCGAGCGTGAAGGCCTCGACATCACCGAGCACACCGAACGCGCCTACAACATGTAACGCTCTCCTCCCGGAGGCGACCTTCGAAGGAAGATCGCATCCAGAACTGCGGTTTGGGCACATACCCGGCAATGCCCCGACCGTTGAGGGGCTCCAGCGCAAGTTGGAGCCCCTTTCTTTTTGCGGTGTCACAAAAGAAAAACTTGCCAAGCAAGCGGGCCGGCGCAGAAATACCGACCTCAACGAACAACAAAAGGGAGGTCGTCATGCGGCTGGAAGGTGGATGCTATTGCGGCGAGGTGCGTTACGTCGCCGAGGGCGATCCGATGATGCAGGCGCAATGCCATTGCCGCGAATGCCAGTACATCTCGGGCGGCGAGCCCAACACCTTCATCGCGATGCCGGCGTCCGGCTTCACCTACATCACCGGCCAGCCCAAGCAGTTTACGCGCAAGGACCTCGAACGCGCCGTGACACGGGAATTCTGCGCCGAATGCGGCACGCATCTGGTGACGAAGGTCCCTGGCCTGCCGGCCGCGATCGTGAAGGTCGGCACGCTGGACGATCCTGCGCAGTTCAAGCCGCAGATCGCGATCTATACTTGCGACAAGCAGGAGTTCCACCAGATCCCCGCGGGCATCCCGACATTCGAGAAGCTGCCACCGCATTAGGAGCAGAATGGCTTTAGCTTGATCGATGCGGGCCACGGGCTCGCTCAACCTCTCCCGCTTGCGGGGGAGGTCGGCGCGAAGCGCCGGGTGGGGGCTCTATCCTCTTGGAGATTGTCCCGTTGCGGAGACACCCTCTCCCTGACCCTCTCCCGCAAGCGGGCGAGGGAGCGCACCGCCTTCGTGGCAATCTAGTCTGATCCCATGCCGTTCAGGCGCCAACCGGCAGATGATCACGCCGCCACGAGCGCGCGCTCGTCGGCCTCGACGACGCGATCACGGCCGCGGCGCTTGGCAGCATAGAGCGCGCGGTCGGCGATCCGGATCAGCTCGGCGAGCTCGGCATCGGCGCAGGACACCGTGAAGCCGAGGCTGATGGTGACGCGCTCGAGGTTTTCGCCGATCGGGATTTCGCGGCTCGCGCAGCTCGCGCGCAGCGCCTCCGCATGCCGCTCGGCCTGGTCGCGGGTAACGCCGACCATGAGGCCGGCAAATTCCTCGCCGCCATAGCGCGCGACCAGCACGCCCTCGGTCCGGGCGAGCTGCCGCAGCACGTCGGCGACCTCGACCAGCACCTCGTCGCCGGCGTCATGGCCGAAGCGGTCGTTGATCGACTTGAAATGGTCGATATCGCACAAGAACACCGTCACCGGCACACTGCGCTCGCGCGCGGAGGTCAGCGCGAGCGCCGCCGCATCGTCGAAGCCGCGGCGGTTGAAGAGGCCGGTGAGCTGGTCGGTCTGCGAGATGCGCGCGAGCTCTCTGCGGGTCAGCGTCAATTCCTGCATCACAAGGCCCGAGCGATAGCTGAGGGCGCCGGACAGCAATGCCGAGATCGCGGTGGCGACGCACAGGCAAAAGCCGATGATGTAGCCGACACTCACCGTGGCGCTGAAATCCGTGCCGAGATGCAGCAGCAATGTCGATGCGGTCATCACGATGGCCAGGCCTGCGGCGATCGCCGCACGCCTTGCCGTGTGGCGAAGCACATCGCCATGTGTCGCAATCTGAATGGTCACCCGCCGCCCCCGCTTGTCGTCAGCAGCCATAAAACCGGCAAGACTAGCGAATCGCCAACGCGAAAACCTTCTCGGAGGAGGGGGTTAACGGGGCGCAACGGGCTTGCCTAAAATGCCGGGAAACGGAACCGTCGATGGCCACGCATCCCCTGTTGACGGCGGCAATTATTCGGCTCTGGACGGGGGGACCGACCGATGGTTAATCGCGTCTTAACCTCGCCCTATCTATGGTGAACTGAACCGCTTCCGGCCGGTGCGACCTGCAACCGGCAGTTCCAAGAGTGCTGGCGCCCCAACGTATGGCTATGACCGCTTCATCCCGTGCGCCGCAGGGCAGTGGAAGCTCTGAGACCGAACGCTCGCCCTTCATCCGGCTGAACGAGCTCCTGGCCCCGCACCAGCCGGGCAAGTCCTTGATTACGCTCGCGGTTGGCGAGCCGCAGCATCCGGTGCCCGACTTCGTAGGACCGGTGCTCGCAAAGCACATTGCCGAATTCGGCCGCTATCCGCTGGCCAAGGGCATCGAGCCGTTCCGCAAAGCTGCCGCAAGCTGGCTCGGCCATCGCTTCAAGCTGCCCCGGCCGATCGATCCCGAGAACGAGGTCCTGGTTCTCAATGGCAGCCGCGAAGGGCTGTTCTTCGCCGCGATCACGGCTGCACGCTATGTCGGCCCGCGCCCCGGCAAGCCAGCGATCCTGATGCCGAACCCGTTCTATCCGGTCTACGGCGCCGGCACCCGCGCAGCAGCTTGCGAGCTGGTCTATCTGCCAACGACGGTCGAAAACGGTTTCCTGCCCGATCTCGACGCGATCGACGAAGCGACGCTGGCGCGCACCGTGGCGTTCTATATCGCCTCGCCCGCCAACCCGCAGGGCTCGATCGCCTCGCGCGACTACTTCACCCGCCTGAAGGGCCTCGCCGATCGCTATGGCTTCGTCATCCTGAGCGACGAGTGCTACTCGGAGATCTATACGCGGGAAGCGCCGGGCAGCGCGCTCGAATGCGCCGGCCCCGACTTCACCCGCGTCGTCGCCTTCCAGTCGCTCTCCAAGCGCTCGAACCTGCCGGGCCTGCGTGTCGGCTTCGCCGCCGGCGACAAGAAATTCTTGAGCCTGTTTCTCGAGCTGCGCAACGTGGCCGCGCCTCAGGTTCCGGTCCCGCTCCAGCATGTCGCCACCGTCGCCTATGGCGACGAGGCGCATGTCGAGGAGAACCGCAGGCTCTACCGCATCAAGTTCGATCTCGCCGACCAGATCCTCGGCAACCGCTACGGCTATCGCCGGCCCGAAGGTGGCTTTTGCGTCTGGCTCGATACCTCGCCGCTCGGCAGCGACGAGGCCGTGACCTTGAAACTCTGGAAGGAAGCCGGCGTGCGGGTCGTGCCGGGCAGCTACCTGGCGCGGCTCCAGCCGGACGGTTTCAATCCGGGCGCAGGCTTCATTCGCCTGGCGCTGGTGCAGAACGGCGAGGTCACCGCCGAAGCGCTGCACCGGCTCGTCGCGACGTTGGGTTAGGCGGATGAGCATGTCGGCAATCGAACGTGTCATCCCACTGGTCGGACACCTGCCGCCCTCGATCCGTGACGCGCTGACGCGCCGTGTGCGCGAGCTGACAGGTCTTGGCCTGATCGCGTTGTCGGGCGTCGCCGCAACCGCGCTGATGACCTGGTCGGTCCAGGACCCCAGTCTGAGCCACGCCACCTCGCGGCCGATCCGCAACATCCTCGGCTATGCCGGCGCGATCGGCGCCGATCTCGCGATGCAGATTCTCGGTCTCGGCGCCATCATGCTGATTCTCACCGTCGCGGTGTGGGGCTGGCGCATGATGACCCACCGCCCGTTCGATCGCGAGGCGCTGCGGCTCGGCTGCTGGATCCTCTGCACGGTGATCGCGTCGGGTTTTGCGAGCTGCTGGCCGCATGGCGGCGCATGGCCGCTGCCGACCGGGCTCGGTGGCGTGGTCGGCGACGCGCTGGTGCGCGCACCGGCCGTGATCTTCGGACCCGCGGGCGCCATCTATCGCATGGTTTTGGGGACGATCCTGTTCGTCGCGATGGCCACGACGTTCCTGATTGCCTGCGGTCTCGGCGCGCGCGAGCGTGACGACGACGAGCTGACGCCGATCGAGGACGACGACACCCCGTTCGAGGAAGTGGAAGAAGAGGAGCGCGGCTCGGTATCGCTCGGCTGGCTGTTCCATGCGCTGATGAGCACGAAGGCGCGGATCGTCTGGCTCTGTGGTGCCGCCTATCGCTCGTTGGTCTCGAGCGGGTCAAAGCCTCGCGCCGCGACTTTCGATCGCCAGGAGCCCAGTCTTGGCGGCCGCACGGCACCCCCGATTTCGCCGCATGCCGAGGACGAGGACTACGAGGAGGAGAGCGAGGAAGAGGAGGACGAAGAGGAGGAGGCGCCGGCCGCGCGCGCCCCGCGCAAGAAGGCTGCACCGAAGGCCGCTGCCAAGAAATCCTCCGACAAGTTCGACCTTCCGTCTGTCTCCATGCTTGCCGCGCCAAAGGCCGGCGATCGCCAGCCACTCAGCAAGGCCGAGCTGGAAACCAATTCGCGTTCGCTCGAAGGCGTGCTCGGGGACTTTGGCGTGCGCGGCGAGATCGTCAAAGCCAATCCGGGTCCGGTCGTCACGCTGTACGAGCTGGAGCCGGCGCCCGGCATCAAGTCGTCGCGCGTGATCGGCCTTGCCGACGACATCGCGCGCTCCATGAGCGCGCTGTCGGCGCGCGTCGCCGTCGTGCCCGGCCGCAACGCCATCGGCATCGAGCTGCCGAATGCGCATCGCGAAAAGGTGTACCTGCGCGAGCTGCTGGTGGCGAAGGAGGCGACCGAGACGGTGGCAAAACTGCCGCTCTGCCTCGGCAAGACCATCGGCGGCGACCCCGTCATCATCGATCTGGCGCGCACGCCGCACATGCTGATCGCCGGCACCACGGGCTCGGGCAAATCGGTCGCCATCAACACCATGATTCTCAGCCTGGTCTACAGGTTGCGGCCCGATCAGTGCCGGCTGATCATGGTCGATCCGAAGATGCTCGAACTCTCCGTCTATGACGGCATCCCGCATCTGCTCACCCCGGTCGTGACCGACCCGAAGAAGGCGGTGGTCGCGCTGAAATGGGCGGTGCGCGAGATGGAAGAGCGCTACAAGAACATGGCCAAGCTCGGTGTGCGCAACATCGACGGCTACAATGCGCGCCTGCTCGAAGCCAAGGGCAAGGGCGAGGAGCTCACCCGCACGGTGCACACCGGCTTCGACAAGGAGACCGGCAAGGCGATCTACGAGGACGAGAAGCTCGCGCTCGATCCGCTGCCCTACATCGTCATCATCGTCGACGAAATGGCCGACCTGATGATGGTCGCCGGCAAGGACATCGAAGGCGCGGTGCAGCGCCTCGCGCAGATGGCGCGTGCCGCCGGCCTGCACGTGATTCTCGCGACGCAGCGTCCGTCGGTCGACGTCATCACCGGCACCATCAAGGCGAACTTTCCGACCCGCATCGCCTTCCAGGTCACCTCCAAGATCGACAGCCGCACCATCCTCGGCGAGATGGGCGCCGAGCAGCTGCTCGGCCAGGGCGACATGCTCTACATGGCCGGCGGCGGCCGCATCAGCCGCGTGCATGGCCCGTTCGCCTCCGACGAGGAAGTCGAGAAGGTGGTGCGTCACCTCAAGACGCAGGGACAGCCGGAATACCTCGAAGCGGTCACCGCGGAAGAACCTGCCGAGGGCGAAGACGGCGCGGTTTTCGACGCCACCGGCATGGGTGCGGATGGCGGCGGCGACCTGTTCTCGCAGGCCGTCGCGATCGTCAAACGCGACCGCAAGGCCTCCACCAGCTACATCCAGCGCCGGCTCCAGATCGGCTACAACCGCGCCGCCTCGCTGATGGAGCGCATGGAACTGGAAGGTATTGTCGGACCGGCCAATCATGCCGGCAAACGCGAGATTCTGGTCGAGGAAGAGGACAGCCATATGTGAGGCGCAAGGCGCCGGAGCATGATCCGGAAAAGTGTGAGCGGTTTTCCGAAAAGATCATGCTCAAACAATAACCTAAGCGCGATGACGATTCGTCCCAATCTCATCGCGCTTTGGCCTCACAATGAGTTTTTCACGCAAAAACGATCTCCGCTTTTGCCCGAAACCACGGTAAAAGGGCGCCAAGCCACACAGGACGTCGCGTTGACCGGAAATTCAGATATTCGATTTGCTGCCTCCTTCGCCGCGCGCAGCGCGCGGCTTGTGGGCATGCTTGTCATCACCGCCTCGATGGCTGCCGCCAGCGCGACGTCGTTCGCGCAGACCGTCCCCGTTCCGAAACCGGCGCCGAAGGGCCGCGACGGCGGACAGATGAGCGGCGGGCCCGCCACGACCGGCGCCACCCAGACGCCGCCCAATCCGATCATCCCGGATCCGCGCCGCAACGTGCCGAGCAGCATTTTCCAGACCTTTGACGACAAGCAGAAGGCACAGGCCGCCAGGGTCAGCGCCTATCTGTCGTCGCTGCAGACTCTGGTCGGCAATTTCGTGCAGGTCGGGCCGGACGGCAGCAAGACGCAGGGCGACTTCTACATCCAGAAGCCCGGCAAGATGCGCGTCGAATACGATCCGCCCAATCCGATCGACATCATCGCCGACGGATCCTCGCTCGTGGTGCGCGACCGCAAGCTCGCGACGCAGGACGTCTATCCGCTGTCGCAGACGCCGCTGCGCTTCCTGCTCTCGGACCGCATCGACCTGATGAAGGACACCAACGTCGTCAACGTCACCGCGGACGATCTCTTCGTCAGCGTCACCATCGAGGAGAAGCAGGCGCTGATCGGCACCAGCCGCCTGCTGCTGATGGTCGGCGCCAAGGACGGCCAATTGAAGCAATGGACGGTGACCGACCCGCAGGGCTACGACACCACCTTCGCGGTCTATAATCTCGACAGCACCAAGAAGCTCGATCCGAACATGTTCAAGATCGACTTCACCAACTACAACGTCCCGTCGCCGGGATAGATCTCCGCTGCTGTAGGTGTCGTAGGGCGGGCAAAGCGAAGCGTGCCCACCATTTTTGTACGAAATTGAGAGAAGATGGTGGGCACGGCGCCATGCGCCTTTGCCCACCCCACGAGAGCTTGCTATGACGCATCCCTCATGCGTCTCTCCCTGACAACCTGGAACATCAATTCGGTGCGGCTGCGCATCGATCTCGTCGCCAAATTCCTCAAGAGCGCACGGCCGGACGTGCTGTGCCTGCAGGAGACCAAGTGCATCGACGATGCCTTTCCGCTCAAGCGCTTCAAGCGGCTCGGTTATGAGCACATCGCACTGAACGGGCAGAAAGGCTATCACGGCGTCGCCATCGTCTCGAAGCTGCCGTTCGAGGCAACCGACATCCGCACCTTCTGCGACAAGATCGATTCACGCCACATCTCGGTGTCGTTCGGCGAGAAAGCAAACATCGCAAAGCCGCTGGTGCTGCACAATTTCTACGTCCCCGCCGGCGGCGACATTCCCGATCCCGCGCTGAACGAGAAATTCGACCACAAGCTTCGCTTCCTCGACGAGATGAAGGCGTGCGAGCCGCTGCACCCGCGCGGGGAGGATCGCCACATCCTGGTCGGCGATCTCAACGTCGCACCGCATGAGAACGACGTCTGGTCGCACAAGCAGCTTCTGAAGGTGGTCTCGCACACGCCGATCGAATGCGAGAAGCTGCTGGCAGCGCTCTCCGCCGGCGAATGGGTCGACGTCGCGCGCGAGCGCATTCCGATGTCGGAGAAGGTCTATACGTGGTGGAGCTACCGCGCCGCCGACTGGACCGTCGGCGACCGCGGCCGCAGGCTCGACCACATCTGGGTCTCGCGCGCGCTCAAGGATGCGGTCAGCGACTTCAGGATTCTTCGCGATGCGCGGAGCTGGGAGCGTCCGTCCGACCACGTGCCGGTAACGGTGACGCTGGAGGTGTAGTCGCCAACCACAACCGAAGCCCTCATCCTGAGGAGCGCGCTCGCGCGCGTCTCGAAGGATGAGCCGCGGGCAACACTCGGGCCTTCATGGTTCGAGACGGCGCTGACGCGCCTCCTCACCATGAGGAGCAGCTAGTTATTCAGCTTCGAGCCCGCCGTCAGAATATCGCTTGCGATCTGGCTCGACCGGATCGCGAACTCATCGCGCAGGCGGAGAGCGGCGGCCGGATCGCTCTCCAGAACGCGCTGAAACAGGCTGCGGGCGACGCGGATGACGGAGGAGTGCTCGAGCGCGATCGCACTCGAGGGACGCTTCATCGGCACCACCAGCGCGAGCTCGCCGATCAGCGTGCCGGGGCCGGCGATCATCTCGGCGCCGGCGCCGTCCTCGACGCGAAAGGCGCCGCGCTGAACCACGAAGCCGGCGTCCGCGTCGTCGCCCTGATTGAAGAGGACGTCGCCGCGCACGAAATCGCGCTGCTCGGAGCCGATCGCCAACATGCGCAGCGAAGCGTCTCCCAACAGCCGCAGTGTCGGGACACGCTCGAGCAGCGCTACGTCGTCGTCGATTGACATTCAGGTCCGTGGCTCAAAGGCCCGCGATCTCAAACGATTCGCGGGACCTTGGGAGCGTATCACGGCACCAGCTTGTAGCCACCGGCTTCCGTGACCAGGATTTCCGGGTTGGCAGCGTCCTTCTCGATCTTCTGGCGGAGACGGTAGATGTGGGTTTCCAGCGTGTGCGTAGTGACACCGGAATTATAGCCCCAGACCTCCTGGAGCAGCGTCTCGCGCGAGACCGGCATCTGGCCGGCCCGGTAGAGGAAGCGAAGGATGGCGGTTTCCTTCTCGGTCAGCCGCACCTTGCGGGCATTGGCCGCGGTCAGCATCTTCGAGCCCGGACGGAAGCTGTAGGGCCCGACCGAGAACACCGCGTCTTCGCTCGCTTCGTGCTGACGAAGCTGGGCGCGGATGCGCGCCAGCAGCACCGCGAAGCGGAAGGGCTTTGCGACATAATCGTTGGCGCCGGATTCCAGGCCCAAAATCGTGTCGGAATCCGTATCGTGCCCGGTCAGCATGATGATCGGGGCCTTGAAGCCGCCCTTGCGCAAGCTACGCACCACCTCGCGGCCGTCGGTGTCGGGCAGGCCGACATCCATCAGTACCAGATCGGGGGAATTGGCCTTTGCGGCGCTCGCGCCCTTCGCACCGGTATCGACGGCGGAGGCTTCGAACTCTTCGTGCAGCGATAATTGCTCCACCAACGTATCGCGCAGATCGGAATCGTCATCCACGATCAGGATCTTGCGGGCATTGGCCATGGGGTCATCCTTTTGGGGTCGAACTCCGACGCGCGCATGCCGCCTCAGAGCTGCGATTGGTAAGTTAGAGGTCGCCGTTATTATTGTTGTTCGTGTTGAAGTAGTGGGCTGTTACCGATTCTCAAGCCAGAACTACTTTAACTCAGAATAGCAGGGCTTTTCGATGAATGTCCTGTAATGAAGCCGACACCGCGCCTTCACATGAAAAATTCTTATTCCTCAATTACTTACGCCAAGAACAGACCGCTTTCCACGATCCGGGTGAGAGCGTCGGCTGGCAATCCGCGGCGGGGCTGGCTGACCGCCGGACCCCTGACGATTCCCGTCGCGCTCGGCCGTGGCGGCATTCGCGCCGACAAGCGCGAGGGCGACGGCGGCACGCCGAAGGGCAGCTTTCGGCCGCGGCAGCTCTGGTGGCGGGGCGACCGCCACAACCGGCCGCAGACCTTCCTGCCGACCCGCGCCATTCAGCCCGACGATGCCTGGTGCGAAGACCCCGCCGACCGCCATTACAACCGGCCGATCCGGCGCGGGGCGGGGCAGGGCGGCGATCGGCTCACGCGCGCCGACCACCTCTATGACTTCATCGTCGAGATCGACCACAATACGCGGCCACGCATTCCCGGGCGCGGCAGTGCCGTATTCCTGCATCTGGCGCGCGACAATTTTGGGCCGACGGCCGGCTGCGTCTCCATGAGGCAAGCAGCGATGGTGCAGTTGTTGCGGCGCCTTGGACCACGGACCAGGATCATCATCGGGTGAGGGACCATGCTCGACGAGAACCAGATCAAGGCTGCCTCGCGGGTGCTCGCAGGCCATTGGAGCGCCGGCACCAAGCTTGACGCGCTCGAAAACTCCTTGCGGCCGCATACGCGCAGCGAGGGCTATGCCATCCAGGCCGCGCTCGAATCCGCTTCAGGCGGCAAGCTGTTCGGCTGGAAGATCGCGGCAACCAGCGAGGCCGGGCAAAAGCACATCAACGTCAGGGGACCGATGGCCGGGCGCATCCTGAGCGACACCGTCATCGCCGATGGCGGCACGGCCTCGATGAAGGGCAACGAGATGCGGGTGGGCGAGCCGGAATTCGCCTTTCGCATGGCGCGCGACCTGCCGCCGAGATCCTCAAGCTATGGCGTCGAAGAGGTCCTTGCTGCCGTCGCCAGCCTGCATCCCGCGATCGAGATTCCCGATTCGCGCTTTGCCGATTTCGCCAGCGCCGGCGAGGCGCAGCTCATCGCCGACAATGCGTGCGCCCATCTGTTCGTGCTGGGCGCGCCGACCACGGTGGATTGGCGCGCGCGTGATCTCGTGGAGGAGCGGCCAGAGATCACGCTGCGTGGCCAGCGCTACGTCGGCCATGGCAAGAACGTGCTTGGCGATCCCCGTGTCGCACTCGCCTGGCTCGCCAACGAGCTGCGCGCGCTCGGGATCACACTAAGAGCGGGGGAGGTGGTGACGACCGGCACCTGCCATCCGCCGCTGCCGATTGGGGCCGGCGATCATCTCGCCGCCGATTTCGGTGCGCTGGGAAAGGTCTCGGTGAGATTCGGGTAGTCACTCACACTGCGCCGTCATTGCGAGGAGCGAAGCGACGAAGCAATCCAGGCTGCCTCAGCGGAAGGATACTGGATTGCTTCGCGTCGCTCGCAATGACGAACTTGAGATCTTGCGTGAGGCACGGCCTTCGCCGACGGTTACTACCGATGCCCGAAGATCGCCGAGCCCACGCGGATATGCGTGGCACCTAACATGATGGCGGTGGCGAAATCCGCGGTCATGCCCATCGAAAGATTCTTCAATCCGTTGCGCGCGGCGATCTTGGCGGTGAGCGCGAAATGCGCGGCCGGCGGCTCGTTCGCTGGCGGGATGCACATCAGGCCGGAAATGGTGAGCCCGTAGGTGTCGCTGCAGCTCGCGATGAAGGCATCCGCCTCGCCGGGCGCGACGCCGGCCTTCTGCGGCTCCTCGCCGGTGTTGATCTGGACGAAGAGCTGCGGGTGCCGGTTCTGGGATTCGATTTCCTTGGCTAACGCCTGGCAAATGCTCGGACGGTCGACCGAATGAATGGCGTCGAACAGCGCGACCGCTTCTTTCGCCTTGTTGGATTGCAGCGGTCCGATCAGATGCAGTGCGATATCCGAGTAACTCGAAATTAACGCCGGCCACTTCGCCTTGGCTTCCTGCACGCGATTCTCGCCGAATACGCGCTGTCCGGCCGCGATGACCGGCGTAATTGCATCCGCGGCGAACGTCTTCGACACCGCGATCAGCGTCACCGCAGTGCGATCGCGCTGCGCGTCCTTGCAGGCGCGCGCGATCTCCTGTTCCACAACGGCGAGCGCATTTGGTGAATGCCCGGTTAGCGGCAAGGCGTTGGCTTCTGTCATGACGTCGCTCGAGACCCGTGTCTCTACGGAGGTAGTTCCAATTTTATCGAGTTCAAGAAAGGCTTCTTGAACCCTTGGAACTAAGTTGCGCGCGGGGTGGGTAGCACAAAAATGGCCAACATCAGTCTCAACCGCAAACGCGCGAAACTCAAGCAGGTTCTCGGAATCCGGGCCCGGCTTGCGTTGCTCGCGGTGATTCTGGTGACGCCCCTGATGCTGGAGCGCATCCGTTCGCTCGAAGATGCGCGCGTCAAGCAGATTGCGCAAGCGACGACCGAGTTCACCACCGTTGCGAGGCACAGCGCGGACGCGCAGCGCGAGGTGATTTCGTCGGTCGAGACCATTTTGAAATCCGAGGCTTTCATCCGCGCTTCCGCCGGCGGCGTCAGCAAGAGCTGCGACGTGTTGCGCGCGAGCCTGCCGGCCAGCCTGCCCTGGATTCGCACGCTGCTGATCGCCGGCCAGGACGGCCGCATCCAGTGCTCGACCAACAACATGTATGTCGGCCTCGACTTGAGTGACCGGCCCTATTTCCAACAGGCGCAGGAAACCGGCCGTTTCGTGCTCTCCGATTTCCTGCTGGCAAAACCTTCGCAGATGCCGACCGTGATGGCGGTCTATCCGGTCTCCGCGCTCTCGGGCGTCCCGGACGCCGTGGTGCTCGCGACCGTGAACCTCGACTGGATGTCGAAGATCATGAACAATCTGGGCGGCCGCTCCGGCATTTCGGCCGTGCTGGTCGATAGCACCGGCACGGTGCTGGCCGCGCCCGCCGACCAGTACAGCGCGGTCGGACGTCCGCTCGACAACCTGCCGCTGATGTCGGCGATCGCCGACATGGCGCTGCGCTCGGATCAGGACGAGGGATCGCTGTCCTTCACGGCGGTCGACGGCTCCCGCCGCGCAGTCAGCTACATGCGCATCGCCGGCACCAATGCGCGCCTGATCGCCAGCATCGACGAGGACAAGGTCTCTGCCGCCGTCAGCCGCGACATCCGCACCGCTTATCTCCAGCTCGCTTTCGTCGTCGTGTTCGTTCTGCTCGGCGCACTGATTGCGGCAGAGAAGCTGGTGATCAAGCCGATCGAGATGCTCGCGGACATGGCCAAGCGCTTTGGCCAGGGCGACCTCTCGGCCCGCGCCGCGCGCAATCGCCTGCCCGCCGAGTTCGTGCCGCTCGCCCGGGCCTTCAATGCGATGGCCGCGCAGCTCGGGCAGCGTGAACGCGAGCTGATCGCGAGCAACGACCGGCTGACCGTGATGGCCTCGATCGACATGCTGTCGGGTCTTGCCAACCGCCGCGGCTTCCAGAGCCGCCTCGATTTCGAATGGATGCGCGCGCAGCAATATGACAGCGACCTGTCGCTGCTGATGATCGACGTCGATCATTTCAAGCTCTTCAACGACACCTATGGCCATCTCGAGGGCGATTCCTGCCTGACCCGGCTCGGCGAAACGCTGTCGGGGATTGCGGCCGACACCATGGGCTTTGCCGCGCGGTATGGCGGCGAGGAATTCTGCCTGTTGCTGCCGAACACGGACCTCACGCGTGCCATGGAGATCGGCGAGACCGTTCGCGCCGCAGTGCTGCGGCTGTGCCTGCCGCATATCACCTCGAGCCACATGATCGTCACCGTCTCGATCGGCGTTGCCGCAGCGCGGCCCAATGAGACCTTGCGTCCGGGCGATCTCATCGAAGCGGCCGACGCCGCGCTCTACGCCGCCAAACATCGCGGCCGCAACACCGTCGTCGAGCACGGTTCGGTGCAGGAGAGCGAAGGCGCCAGCGCGATGGCGATGGCGGTCTGAAACAGCCCCCGCTCAGGCCGTTTTGAAGGCCTTAGACGTTGACCCCCGAGCTGCTTTTGTGGCCTAGTCCGCCGTCTTTACGACGGCCGAACCCTAGAAAACCGCAACGATTCCATGACCTCCGAACGTTATAACGCCCGCGATTCCGAACCGCGCTGGCAAGCCGCCTGGGACGAAAAGGCGATCTTCGTCTCCCGAAACGACGATTCGCGGCCGAAATACTACGTGCTCGAGATGTTCCCTTACCCGTCCGGGCGCATCCATATCGGCCACGTCCGGAACTATACGCTCGGTGACGTGCTGGCCCGCTTCATGCGCGCCAAGGGTTTCAACGTGCTGCACCCGATGGGCTGGGATGCCTTCGGCCTGCCGGCGGAGAACGCCGCGATCGAGCGCAAGGTCGCGCCGAAAGCCTGGACCTACGACAACATCGCCGCGATGAAGAAGCAGCTCCGCTCGATCGGGTTGTCGCTGGACTGGAGCCGCGAGATCGCAACCTGCGATCCCTCATACTACAAGCACCAGCAGAAGATGTTCCTGGACTTCCTGCGCGAGGGCCTCGCCGAGCGCGAGAAGCGCAAGGTGAACTGGGACCCCGTCGACATGACGGTGCTCGCCAACGAGCAGGTGATCGACGGCCGTGGCTGGCGTTCGGGCGCTGTCGTTGAACAGCGGGAAATGAACCAGTGGGTCTTCAAGATCACGAAGTACTCGCAGGAACTCCTGAGCGCGCTGGATACGCTCGACCGCTGGCCGGACAAGGTGCGGCTGATGCAGCGCAATTGGATCGGCCGCTCCGAGGGCCTGCTGATCCGCTTCGCGCTGGATCAGGCCACGACACCTGCCGGCGAGAGCGAGCTGAAGATTTTCACCACGCGCCCGGACACGCTGTTCGGCGCAAAGTTCATGGCGATCTCGGCCGATCATCCGCTGGCGCAGGCTGCCGCCGCCAAAAACCCGAAGCTTGCCGAGTTCATCGCCGAGATCAAGAAGATCGGCACCGCGCAGGAGATCATCGACACCGCCGAGAAGCAGGGCTTTGACACCGGCATCCGCGCCGTCCACCCGTTCGATCCGACCTGGAAGCTGCCGGTCTATGTCGCGAACTTCGTGCTGATGGAATACGGCACCGGCGCGATCTTCGGCTGCCCGGGCCATGACCAGCGCGACCTCGACTTCGTCAACAAGTACAATCTCGGCGTCACGCCGGTGGTGTGCCCCGAAGGCCAGGATCCGAAGACCTTTGTCATCACCGACACCGCCTATGACGGTGACGGCCGCATGATCAATTCGCGCTTCCTCGACGGCATGACCATCGACGCGGCGAAGGAAGAGATCGCAAAGCGCCTGGAAAACGAGATGCGCGGCAACGCGCCCGTCGGCGAGCGCCAGGTGAATTTCCGCCTGCGCGACTGGGGCATCTCGCGCCAGCGCTATTGGGGCTGCCCGATTCCCGTCATCCACTGCCCGAAATGCGACGTGGTGCCGGTGCCGGATTCAGAGCTGCCGGTGAAGCTGCCCGACGATGCGACCTTCGACAAGCCGGGCAACGCGCTCGATCATCATCCGACCTGGAAGCACGTCACCTGCCCGAAATGCGGCGGCAAGGCTCTGCGCGAAACCGACACCATGGACACCTTCGTGGATTCGTCCTGGTACTTTGCGCGCTTCACCGATCCCTGGAACGAGGCCTCGCCGACGACGCCTGCGGTGGCGAACCGGATGCTGCCGGTCGACCAGTATATCGGCGGCGTCGAGCATGCGATTCTGCATCTGCTCTACAGCCGCTTCTTCACCCGCGCGATGAAGGCGACCGGCCATATCGCGCTGGATGAGCCGTTCGCCGGCATGTTCACGCAGGGCATGGTGGTGCACGAGACCTACCAGAAGGCCGACGGCACCTACGTGCAGCCGGTCGAGGTGAAGGTCGAGACCGGCGGCAATGGCCGGCGCGCCACGCTGCTCAGCACAGGCGAGGACATCCAGATCGGCGCGATCGAGAAGATGTCGAAGTCGAAGAAGAACACGGTCGACCCCGACGACATCATCGAGACCTATGGCGCCGACGTCGCGCGCTGGTTCATGTTGTCGGACTCACCGCCCGACCGCGACGTGATCTGGAGCGACGAGCGCGTTCAGGGCGCCTCGCGCTTCGTGCAGCGGCTGTGGCGGCTGGTGAACGAAGCCGCGGAAGCCTCCAAGGGCGCGCCGGCGGCCCGGCCGGCGAGCTTTGGCGCCGATGCGATCGCCCTGCGCAAGGCCGCCCATGGCGCGCTGGACAAGGTCACGATCGGAATCGAGCGGCTGCACTTCAACGTCTGCCTCGCCCATATCCGCGAATTCGCCAACAGCCTGTCCGAGGTGCTCCAGCGCCCCGGCCAGCCGGCGGCCGACCTCGGCTGGGCGATCCGGGAGGCCGGGGCCATCCTGGTCCAGCTGTTCTCCCCGATGATGCCGCACCTGGCCGAGGAGTGCTGGCGGGTAGCGGGCCAGACCGGCTTCGTTTCGGAGGCCGCATGGCCGCAAATCGAACGCGATTTGCTGGTTGAAGACACCGTGACCCTGGTGGTCCAGGTCAACGGCAAGAAGCGGGGTGAGGTCACGGTTGCAACAGTGGCCCAGAATCCGGAAATCGAGGCTGCCGTTTTGGCCCTCGATGCGGTAAAGCTGGCCCTGGACGGCAAGCCCGTCCGCAAGGTGATCATCGTCCCCAAGAGGATCGTGAATGTTGTCGGCTAGGATCCGCATCGCTGCCCGCCTCGTCGCGGTTGCCGCCCTTGCGGCAATGACGGCCGGCTGCTTCCGGCCGATGTATGCCGAGCATACCGACGGTACTCCGGGATTGCGGGACAAGTTGATGGGCGTGGAAATCCCCCCCGTCGACAAGCCCAATGCCTCGCGCGAGGCCCGGGTCGGCGTGGAGATCCGCAACGCCCTCGCCTTCAAGCTTTATGGCAGCGCCACCGGCGCGCCGCCGACCCACCGCCTGGAGCTGCGGTTCACGACCAGCCGCTCCTCACTGCTCATCAGCTCCGCGACGGGCCTGCCGACGAGCGAGAACTACGGCATCGACGTTCAGTATAATCTGATCAACAACGCGACCAACACGTCGGTGATGACCGGCACCACCTTCTCGCGCGTGTCCTACGACATCCCGGGCTCCTATCAGCGCTTCGCCCGTCAGCGCGCCGTTCGCGATGCGGAAGACCGTGCCGCCAACGAGGTCGCCGACAACATCTCGACCCGCCTCGCCGCCTTCTTCACCGCCGGCACGTAACCGCTTCCGTCATTCCGGGGCACGCGAAGCGTGAACGCGGAATGACGATCCGTAACCTCTGGATTCTATGGTGCGCATTTGCGCACCATAGTTCGCGCGCTGCGCGCCCCGAATGACGATTTGGCCCATGGTCGCGTTGCGCGGAAAAGAGATCGACGCCTTCCTGGCCCGCCCCGATTCGGGCCGTCCGATCATCCTGCTCTATGGCCCCGATGCCGGGCTCGTTCGCGAGCGCGCCGACGCGCTGATCGCATCCGCGGTCGATGATCCCAACGACCCCTTCTCGCTGGTCAAGCTCGACGGCGATGAACTCTCGGCTGAACCCTCGCGCCTCGTCGACGAAGCCATGACCGTGCCGCTGTTCGGCGGCCGCCGCGCCATCCGCGTGCGCGCCGGCTCGCGCAGCTTTGCCAGTGGCGTCGACACGCTGGCCGAGATGAACGTGACGGACTGCCGCATCGTGATCGAGGCCGGCGAGCTCCGTCCCGAATCGCCGCTGCGCAAGGCCTGCGAGCGCGCCAAGACGGCAGTCGCGATCGGCTGCTATCCCGACACCGAGCGCGATCTCGCCAAGCTGATGGAAGACGAGCTGCGCATCGCCAATTTGCGTATCGCGCAGGACGCGCGCGCCGCGCTGATGTCGTTCCTCGGCGGCGACCGCCAGGCCTCGCGCAATGAGCTGCGCAAGCTGACGCTCTATGCTCACGGCAAGGGCGAGATCACGCTCGACGACGTGATGGCGGTCGTCGCTGACGCGTCCGAGCTCAAGCTCGATCCGATCGTCGACGGCGCCTTCGCCGGACGCCCCGACATCGTCGAAAGCGAGTTCGCCAAGGCGATGATCGCCGGAACCTATCCCGGCATGATCATCTCAGCCGCGCAGCGCCAGGCGGCGTGGCTGCACAAGTCGGCGCTCACCGTCGCCGAGGGCACGCCGATCTCGGCCGTGCTCGAAGGCGGGTTTCCGCGGCTGCATTTTTCACGAAAGCCCGCGGCCGAAACGGCGCTGCGCAATTTCAGCGTGGCGCGACTTGCCGGCGTCATCGAGCAGCTTGCAACCGCAGCCCTCGATACCCGCAAGCAGCCGTCCCTCGCCGCCGCGATCGCGCAGCGCACGCTGATGGCGATCGCCGCGAACGCGAAGCGGCGGGGTTGAAACTCCGCTCCATCCACGCGTCATTGCGAGACGCGCCTTCAGGCGCGAACTATGGTGGGCAATTGCGCACCATAGAATCTAGAGGTTGTTGCGCGAGATCCCGGGTTCTCGCTTCGCGAGCCCCGGAATGACGGTGCGGAGTTAGAGCACGCCCTTCGCCAACCTGCGCATCACCTCGTCGAGCTGCTCGAGGTTGCGGTAGTTGATCTGGACGGAGCCGCCGGGATCGCGGTGGTTGACGGTGACCTTGAGGCCGAGCGCATCGCTGACGCGCTTTTCAAGATCGATCGTGTCGGGGTCTTTCTCCTTGGCCCCTGCCCCGGCGCGCGCCTTCTGCGGCTTGCGCTCCGGCACGCCCTCCTCGTGCGCGAGCGCTTCGGCCTGGCGCACGTTGAGGCCTTCCTCGACGATGCGCTTGGCCGCCGTGAGCGGATCGGGCACGCCGATCAGCGCGCGGGCGTGGCCGGCCGTCAACTGCCCGCTCGCGATGAAGGCCTGCACCTCCACCGGCAACTTCGTCAGCCGCATCATGTTGGCGACGTGGCTGCGGCTCTTGCCGACGACCTTTGCGATGTCGTCCTGACTACGTTTGAACTCGCCCGCGAGCGCGTGATAGCCCTGCGCTTCTTCCATCGGGTTGAGGTCTTCGCGTTGCACGTTCTCGATGATCGCGAACTCCAGCGCATCGCTGTCGCTGATGTCGACCGGAACGATCGGCACCTCGTGCAAACCAGCGAGCTGGGAGGCACGCCAGCGCCGCTCGCCGGCGATAATCTCGTAACGGTCCTGCGTGCCCTTCACTGGACGGACTACGATCGGCTGGATCACGCCATGCTGCTTGATGGAGTCAGAGAGCTCCTTGAGCTCAACTTCCGAAAAAGTGCGGCGCGGGTTACGCGGATTGGGTTTGATGAATTCGATCGGCACCTTGCGCTGCGCGCGCGGCCGCTCGACATGCGCCGCCTCCCCGCCGACGTCACCGATCAGACTCGCAAGACCCCGGCCCAGTCGCGAACGCGCTTCGTCGGCCATCGCCAGCTCCCTTGGATTCACGTAGCAGTACTCCAGAACTGAATTTCAGATTCTCGATCGTAGGGTGGGCAAAGGCGCGTCTTCACGCCGTGCCCACCATCTTTCCAATCGAACGATTTTGGTGGGCGCGCTTCGCTTTGCCTACCCTACGGCAGTTTCAATGTGTCGTGCGCAGCTCGCGCTCGCGCTGGATCACTTCGGTGGCGAGCCGCAAATACGCTTCGCTGCCGACGCATTTGAGATCGTAGACCAGCACCGGCTTGCCGTAGGACGGCGCCTCTGAGATGCGCACGTTGCGCGGGATCATGGTCTTGTAGACCTTCTCGCCCATGAACTGGCGGACGTCGGCGACGACCTGGTTCGACAAATTGTTGCGCGAGTCGAACATGGTCAGCACGATGCCGTGGATCGATAGGCCGGGATTCAGTGTCGAGCGCACCTGCTCGACTGTCTGAAGCAGTTGCGACAGACCTTCGAGCGCGAAGAACTCGCATTGCAACGGCACCAGGATCGCATCGGAGGCCGCCATCGCATTCACCGTGAGCAGGTTGAGCGAGGGCGGGCAGTCGATCAGCACGTACGTGTAGTCCGCATCCGGCGAGACGTTGTTGTTGAGCGAAGAGATCGCATCGCGCAGGCGGAAGGCGCGGCCGGGCGTGGTACCGAGCTCAAGCTCGAGCCCGGAGAGGTCCATCGTCGAGGGTGCGATGTGCAGCCGCGGCACCGCGGTCGAGACCACCGCTTCGCGCAAGGCGGCTTCGCCGACCAGCACGTCATAGGTCGAGCAGGACCGGTTGCGGCGATCGATGCCGAGACCGGTCGAGGCGTTGCCTTGCGGATCGAGATCGACGATCAGGACGCGCTCACCAATCGCCGCGAGTGCCGTGCCGAGGTTGATCGCCGTGGTTGTTTTTCCCACGCCGCCCTTCTGATTCGCGAGCGCCAGGATCCGTGGATGGCCCTGCGGCACCGTCTCGGTCTGCTCCTGCTGAGGTTCGTCAATCACGGTCATGCCACTTCCCCACTCGCCCCCGTTTTCCGGGCCCTCACCCACGCCGCTGGATAGTGTCCAGCTCCACGATCCAACCGTCGCCCGTCCGGCTTTGATGGAGCTTGGGCTGAATAGTCCAATATTTAGCGGCTTCGGTCAATTCAGCCTCTACATCTTGGCCCTTGGGAAACAACGCTTTTGCACCGCTACGCACCAAGGGTTCCGCAAAGCCGATGAGTTGATGTAGCGGAGCCAGTGCGCGCGCGGTGACGCAATCGACCGGGCCGGTGATTCTATCCACATTATCCCCGATCTCAGCGAGATGTACGACCCCCGGAGCGCCGGCGATTCGGATCGCTTCGCGCAGGAAGGCGGCCTTCTTCGCGATTCGTTCGACGAGGTGGACACTGGCGCCCGGAATCTCCGCCATCATGCAGGCCAGCACCACACCCGGAAAGCCGCCGCCGCTGCCGAGATCGGCCCAGCGCTTTGCTGATGGTGCGAGCGAGACGAGCTGGAGCGAATCGGCGATGTGGCGGGTCCAGAGATGCGGCAGCGTCGAAGGCGCGACCAGATTGGTCTTGGCCTGCCACTCCCGGAGCAACGCGACGTAGCGATCGAGGCGCATCTCCGTTTCACGTGAAACGGGCGCGAGCTCGAGGGCTGCAGCCTTGTCCGCCGCCAGCCCCGAATCTAGCGCCTCCGCGTTTGGTGACGGCGCCGTCTTCCGGGCCCCCTCTCCCGTGTCAGGTCGCCGCGATGAGGATTTGCCCTTGGATTTGCCTCCGGCCGGTCCGCGCTGTTTCACGTGAAACGCCTAAGCGGTCGCCCTGGAAGTCTTGCGTCGTGCCTCACGGCGCAGATACGCGGCGAGGATGCCCAGCGCTGCCGGCGTCATGCCGTCGATCCGGCCCGCCTGCCCCACCGTGAAGGGTCGTGCCTTCTCCAGCTTGGCCCGCACCTCGTTCGAGAGTCCGGGCACGAACTGGTAGTCGACATCGGCGAGAACCAGCCCCTCGTCCCGCCGGAAGGCCTCGACGTCGGCGCTCTGGCGCTCAAGATAGACATCGTACTTGGCGTCGATCTCAAGGTGGGTCGCGATCCCAGGGTCAATGGCCGACAGCTCCGGCCAGATGCCACGAACCTGGCCCCAGCCGACATCCGGATAGGCCAACAGCTCAAAGGCCGACCGGCGCTGGCCGTCCCGGTTCAGGGACAGCCCGTGTCGCGCCGCTTCGTTTGGCGTCAGCGTCAAGGACTTTGACAGCGCTTTGGCGGCCTGGAGCGCTGCCATCTTGGCGCGATGGTGCGCCGTCCGGGCACTGCCGACACATCCCAGGTCGATGCCCTTCTCGGTCAGACGCTGGTCGGCATTATCCGCCCGCAGGGTCAGCCGATACTCGGCGCGCGAGGTGAACATCCGATAGGGTTCGGAGATGCCGCGGGTGACGAGGTCGTCGATCATAACCCCGAGATAGCCGTCGGCCCGGTCGAATACCGTGAGCGCCGCCCCACTCGCGGCCAATGCCGCGTTCAGGCCGGCGACAATGCCCTGGGCCGCAGCCTCCTCATATCCCGTCGTGCCATTGATCTGTCCGGCCAGGAACAGTCCCTGCACCCGCCTAGTCTGGAGGGTCGGATCGAGCTCGCGGGGATCGACATGGTCGTATTCGATGGCATAGCCCGGCCGGACCATCCTGACCTGCTCCAGGCCGGGGATGCTGGCGAGGATCGCGAGTTGAATCTCCTCCGGCAGCGAGGTCGAGATGCCGTTGGGATAAACGGTCGGGTCATCGAGCCCTTCCGGCTCCAGGAAGATCTGGTGGCCGTCCCGATCGCCGAAGCGGACGATCTTGTCCTCGATCGACGGGCAGTAGCGCGGCCCCGTGCTCTTGATCTGGCCCGAATACATGGGCGAGCGATGCACATTGGCCCGGATCACCTCATGGGTCGCAGCGGTGGTCCGGGTGATGCCGCACTGGATCTGCGGGGTCGTGATCCGCTCCGTCATCACCGAGAACGGCTCCGGCGGATCGTCTCCTGGCTGCATTTCCACGGCGGACCAGTCGATCGTCGTGCCGTCGAGGCGCGGCGGCGTGCCGGTCTTGAGCCGGCCCAGCGTGAAGCCCGCCTGCTCAAACGACTTCGACAGCCCCATTGCCGGCGCCTCGCCGACGCGCCCCGCCGGCCAGTTCTTCTCACCGAGATGGATCAGGCCGCGTAGAAAGGTGCCGGTAGTGACCACGACGGCCCCTGCCCGGATCATCCGGCCATCGGCCAGACGGAGCCCGGTGACGCGACCGTCCGAGACCATCAGTTCGTCCGCCTCGCCCTCAATCACGCTGAGGCCATCGGTCTGTTGGATCGCAGCCTGCATCGCGGCCGCATAGAGCTTGCGGTCAGCCTGCGTCCGGGGTCCGCGGACGGCTGGACCCTTGCGGCGATTGAGCATCCGGAACTGAATGCCGCCGGCATCTGCCACCCGGCCCATCAAACCGTCGAGCGCATCGACCTCGCGGACCAGGTGGCCCTTGCCAAGACCCCCGATGGCGGGATTGCAGGACATCGCACCGATGGTCGAGAAACGGTGCGTCACCAGAGCAGTCGTCGCACCCATCCGGGCAGCAGCAGCAGCGGCCTCACAGCCGGCATGGCCGCCGCCAATCACGATGACGTCGAAACTCTCTCGCTCTGTCCGCATAGGCGGACTTCTAGCCCAGGGACGATGAAGCCGGAAGTGGAAACTGGTGAGACGGTTGTTTCACGTGAAACAGAGACGCTCGGCCGTGAGGCATTTTTCGCAAAACAACCCCATGCAAAGTAGAAGGCACGGGGCACCCGGTGTTTCACGTGAAACAAGTTGGGTTCGCTGGGGAAGGTCTGGCGCCAAACGACGCCATTGCAAGCGCAGCGGAGCAATGCAGAATCGTCCGTAGGTGACATCCTGGATTGCTTCGTCGCAAGCGCTCCTCGCAATGACGGGATCGAGGCCGCATCCCGCTCACCCGTGAGCGCTCGCGCGACGACGTCAAACCGCCTGCCACGCCAAACCTCAAAGCGCTGACCAGGTCCCTCAATGTGTCGCGTCAAGCGGACCGGAACCGACCCGTGTTTCGCGTGAGACAGCGAACCCACTGGAACAAGCGATAGTTCTACAATGAAGAACTAGCGCTACTTTCCGATACAGAATTTTTGGAAAATGGCCCCGAGGACGTCCTCGACGTCAACCCGCCCCAGCAGCCGGCCCAGCGCGTAAGCGGCAGCGCGAAGTTCCTCAGCGGCGAGCTCCTCGCCTTCGCCGAGGAGATCGAGGCTCCGCTCCAACGAGCCGCCGGCCTGGCTCAACAAGTCGCGCTGCCGGGCACGGGTCACCAGCGCGCCCTCGCTCGATCCGAAGAACTCGACGGCGAACTCGACCAGCGCGGCGATCAGCTCGGGCAGGCCGTCACCGCGCCGCGCCGAGATCGCAAACGTTCGCGCGCGCGGGTCAGGCCCCTTAGCCTTCTTCGCCTCCGACCTCAAGGCCGCGCTCGAGGTCTCCCTCAAGGTCTCCTGCAAAGTCTCTTCCAAGGCCTCTTGGCGAAGGTCGATCTTGTTGCGGACTGTCCAGACCGGCGCGGTTCCGGCCGGCCCGCCCTCCTCGCTGCGATCGACGTCCGCCAGCCACAGCACAAGATCGGCATCCGCCGCTCGCGCGCGGGCGCGACGCACGCCTTCCTGCTCGACGGGATCGTCGGTCTCACGAATGCCGGCGGTGTCGATGACGGTCACGGGATAGCCGTCGAGATCGAGCTGCACCTCGATCACGTCGCGCGTCGTGCCGGCATGGGGCGAGACGATCGCGACCTCGCGCCGCGCAAGCTGATTGATCAGCGTCGACTTGCCGACGTTCGGCGGGCCGGCGATCGCGACCACGAGGCCATCGCGCAGACGTTCTGCCTTGCCCTGCGCCGCAAGCACTTTTGCGATCTCGTCATATAGCGCTTTGATCTTCGCGCGCGCCGGCGTCAGCAATTCCGCTGACACGTCGCCTTCATCGGAGAAGTCGATGCCGGCCTCGATCAGCGCGGAGGCCTCGATGATTCGCTCGCGCCAGTCGCGCGCGCGTTCGCCAAGCAATCCCTGCAATTGCCGCAGCGCCTGGCGACGCTGCCGGTCGGTGTCGGCGTGGATGAGATCGTCGAGGCCTTCGGCCTCGGTGAGATCGAGCTTGCCGTTCTCGAAGGCGCGGCGGGTGAACTCGCCGGGATCGGCGGCCCGCACATTTGGAATATCGGAAATAGCTGCGAACAGCGCCGAGAGCACCGCGCGACCACCATGGACGTGGAATTCGGCGACGTCCTCGCCGGTCGCGCTCGCGGGCCCCGGAAACCAGAGCACCACGGCATCATCGATCGCCTGGCCGCCTGCATCCCGCAGCAACACGTGATGCGCAAGCCGCGGCCGCGGCAACGCTCCCGCCAGCCTCGTGACGACCTGGCTCGCGTTTGTGCCCGAGACGCGAACGATCGCGATGGCGCTCGGTGGCCGCCCTGACGACAGCGCGAAAATGGTCTGGTCCCGCGGATGCATGGCCTATTTGTCTGCGCGCCCGCCAAAACGCAAATCGCGATTTCTGCGTCTCTTCGCGAGCCGGAAGGACGTTCCTTGCGCAGTAAATGCTGCGCATTGCGTCGCAATATAAAGCGCAGCATTTTGCTGCATGTTTTTGGTTCCAGACAACTCGGAACTACCAAAAATAGAAATATTATGTAGCTATATCAATAGCTTAATTCATCTTGAGCGCGGCAAACCGGATTCAAATTTTGCTGCGCCATCGTGCAGCAAAGCCGCAGCATAAACGCAAAAGGGCGCCCGAAAGGCGCCCTCCGCGAAAATTGCAGCAAACCAGCTCAGGTGTTCATCGAATCGAAGAACTCGGCATTGCTCTTGGTCGAGCGCAGCTTGTCGAGCAGGAAGTCGATCGCGTCCATCGTGCCCATCGGGTTGAGGATGCGGCGGAGCACGTACATCTTCTTGAGCACCTGCGGATCGGTGATGAGCTCCTCCTTGCGGGTGCCCGAGCGCGAGATGTCGATCGCCGGGAAGGTGCGCTTGTCCGAGACCTTACGGTCGAGGATCAGCTCCGAGTTACCGGTGCCCTTGAACTCTTCGAAGATGACTTCGTCCATGCGGCTGCCGGTATCGACCAGCGCGGTCGCGATGATGGTCAGCGAGCCACCCTCCTCGATGTTGCGGGCGGCACCGAAGAAGCGCTTCGGGCGCTGCAGCGCGTTGGCGTCGACACCGCCGGTCAGCACCTTGCCGGATGATGGCACCACGGTGTTGTAGGCGCGGCCCAGACGCGTGATCGAATCGAGCAGGATCACGACGTCGCGGCCATGCTCGACCAGGCGCTTTGCTTTCTCGATCACCATCTCGGCGACCTGGACGTGACGCACGGCCGGCTCGTCGAAGGTCGACGAGACGACCTCGCCCTTTACCGAGCGCTGCATGTCCGTGACTTCCTCCGGACGCTCGTCGATCAGAAGCACGATCAGGTAGCAGTCCGGATGATTTGCTGTGATCGAGTGCGCGATGTTCTGCATCAGCACGGTTTTACCGGTGCGCGGCGGCGCCACGATCAGTGCGCGCTGGCCCTTGCCGATGGGAGCAACGATGTCGATCACGCGCGCAGAGAGATCCTTCCGCGTCGGATCGTCGATCTCCATGCGGAAACGCTGATTGGGAAACAGCGGCGTGAGGTTGTCGAAATTGACCTTGTGCTTGGCCTTTTCCGGGTCCTCGAAATTCAGCGTGTTGACCTTGAGCAGCGCGAAATAGCGCTCGCCCTCTTTCGGGCTGCGGATATGGCCCTCGATGGTATCGCCGGTGCGCAGACCGAAGCGGCGGATCTGCGACGGCGAGACGTAGATGTCGTCCGGGCCCGGCAGATAATTGGCGTCCGGCGAGCGCAGGAAGCCGAAGCCGTCGGAGAGCACCTCGACGACGCCCTCGCCGACGATGTCGGTCTCTGCGAGCGAAAGCTGCTTGAGGATGGCGAACAACAGCTCCTGCTTGCGCATGGTGCTGGCATTCTCGACCCCATTCTCTTCCGCGAACGAGACGAGCTCGGCCGGGGTTTTGGACTTGAGGTCTTGGAGTTTGATTTCCCGCATTGGGGTGGTCCTGTGGGGTAACCTTGGAAGGGGGGTGCGAGGAGGCTTCGAAAATGCGGACGTGAGCAGGTAAGGTCCGCAGGTCTAGCAAGGTGAGTGCCGGTGGGGCTTCAAACCTGATGCGGCGCCCGGCTTTCGAAGAAGCTCGGACACAACCACATCCGCCTGCGTTGGGTGGGGATGGCCACAATATAGAAAATCGCTTGGCCCTCCGCAAGCCGAAGCGCTGAGCGGCGCCCCTCGAACTTTGCCTAGAACGGCTTCACGATCACCATGATCACGATGAAGATCATCAGGACCGTGGGCACCTCATTGATAATACGGTAGAATTTCTGGGTCCGCGGACGCCGGTCGGCAGCGAAATCCTTGCAGTAGCGGGAAAAAAAGCCGTGGACCGCGGACAGCGCCAGCACCAATGCCAGTTTTACGTGCAACCAGGGCGAGGTGAACCAATGGCCGGACCACGCGAGATAGAGCCCGGCGAGCCAAGTCACGATCATCGCGGGGTTGATGATCGCCTTGAGCAGCCGGCGTTCCATCACCTTGAAGGTTTCTGACTGCCTTGAACCGATCTCGGCCTCGCAGTGATAGACGAACAGCCGTGGCAGATAGAGCATGCCGGCCATCCAGGAGATGACGGCGATCACGTGCAGCGCCTTGATCCAGGGGTAGAGTTCGTCGAGCATTTCCAAAGTCCGAATTCGCGCCCAGCGCGGGGGTGGCTGGGGATAGTAAGAACTCGTTAAGTTCTTCCAGCGCACACATATCCGTCCGTAGCGCCCTTCTCAAATCTAGAATCTTAGATTCTTAAGGTTTGAGTCTGAATGACGGTGGATTGGACTCACGCAATGCTGTCAGGTCTTTTGCGGGTGCTTGTACACATCCATCAACATGCCCGGCGCGCTTCCAGCGAACGCGGATAATTCATCCATCTTCAAAGGCTTGTGAGAAATTATCGGCAGCTTATGAAAAGGCTTGCCGGTGCTGTCCCGCTTCCCCTTCGCCCTGTCCCAGAACTTGTCCTTCCGGGCAGCGATGTGAAGAAACTTGGCCGTTATCCCGTACGTCCTGTCGCACAACCCTTTCCGAGGGGTTAAGCTCCACAGAAATTCACAAACCACCCAACCGTCATCCCAAGCCCTCAATCGAAGAGTTTTCGTGCCGACCTCCAATTATTTCCATCTCCACCTGGTTTCCGACTCCACCGGTGAGACCCTGATCACCGTGGCGCGCGCGGTCGCTGCGCAATACGCCAACGTCACGCCGGTCGAGCATGTCTATCCGCTGGTGCGCAGCCAGAAGCAGCTCGATCGCGTGCTCGACGAGATCGAGGAGGCGCCGGGGATCGTGCTGTTCACGCTGCTGGAGAAGGATCTGGTCTCCCGGCTCGAGGGCAAGTGCAAGGAGATCAATGTTCCGAGCCTGTCGATCATCGGCCCGGTGATGCAGTTGTTCGAGGCTTATCTCGGCGCGGCAACAACGGGTCGTGTCGGCGCCCAGCACGTGCTCAACGCGGAATATTTCAAGCGCATCGATGCCCTGAACTACACGATGATGCATGACGACGGTCAGCACGTCGACGGCCTGGAAGAAGCCGACGTCGTCCTCGTCGGCGTGTCGCGAACCTCGAAGACGCCGACCTCGATCTATCTCGCCAATCGCGGCATCCGCACCGCCAACGTGCCGCTGGTGCCGGGCATTCCTGTGCCGGCGCAATTGGAGACGTTGACCCGGCCGTTGGTGGTGAGCCTGCACGCGACGCCGGAGCGGCTGATCCAGGTCCGCCAGAACCGCCTTTTGACCATGGGCGCCGATGCCAGCAGCGACACCTATATCGACAAGCAGGCGGTGGCAGATGAAGTCGCCTTCGCACGAAAGCTCAGCGCCAAGCACAATTGGCCGTTGCTCGAGGTGACGCGCCGCTCGATCGAGGAAACGGCGGCTGCGATCATGAAGCTCTATACGGACCGGCAACGCAACCGGCCTTTGGAATGAGTTTTTTGCGATGACGCTCTGGCGCGGCAAATCTACGTTGATCCTGGCGTCGCAAAGTAACGCGCGAAAAATGCTGCTGGCGAATGCGGGCCTCGCGTTCGAAGCAAGACCTGCCGATATCGACGAGCGCGGCGTTCAGGAAGCCTCGAAGCTGTCGAGCCCGCGTGAGGTTGCGCTGCTCCTGGCGCGAGAAAAAGCGAAGGCGGTATCTGCTCGATGTACCGGCTGTTACGTCGTCGGCGCCGACCAGACCTTGGCGTTCGGCGAGCAGCTGTTCACAAAGCCATCAGGCCGGGCTCAGGCAATGGCGCAACTGCGCGATCTCGCCGGCCGCACGCATGAGCTGCACTCCGCGGTTGCCGTGGCGCGTGACGACGCTGTGCTGTTCGAGGATGTTTCGGTCGCTCGCATGACCATGCGACAAATGACTGAGGCTGAGCTCTCCACCTATCTTGACGCCGCCGGCGATACTGTCACCACCAGCGTCGGCGCCTATCAGCTCGAAAGCCTCGGAGTTCATCTGTTCGAGAAGATCGAGGGCGATCACTTCACCATTCTCGGCCTGCCGCTGTTGCCGCTGCTTGCGTTCCTGCGGCGCGAGAGTCTAGTTGCGGTGTGAACCGACAAAAGCGCAATGAGATGGGGATGAAACGCCATCGCGCTTTAGATTATTGTTTGCGCATGATCTTTCCGGAAAACCGCGTCACACTTTTCCGGATCATGCTTTGATGGCTGCGACCTGATGCTGATCCTCGGACTGACCGGCTCGATCGGGATGGGCAAATCCACCACCGCGAAACTGTTCGCGGAGGCTGGCGTCCCCGTCTACGACGCCGATGCCGGCGTCCATCAGCTCTATGAGGGCGAGGCGGCTCCCGCGATCGAAGCTGCCTTTCCCGGCACCACAGGAAACGGCAAGGTCGATCGTGCAAAGCTGTCGGCCCGTGTGGTCGGAGATGCCGCGGCGATGCAGCAGCTCGAGCAGATCGTCCATCCGATGCTCGGTGCTTCGCGCGCGAGGTTTTTCGCGGAGGCCGAGGCCAGCAAGGCGCCCGTTGTGGTGCTCGACATTCCGCTGCTGTTCGAGACCGGCGGCGAGAAGCGCGTCGATGCGGTCGTGGTGGTGACGACGTCGCCGGAACTTCAGCGCGAGCGCGTGCTGGCGCGCGGCACCATGGATGCCGAAAAGCTCGACGCCATCATTGCCAAGCAGTTGCCCGATGCCGAGAAGCGCAAGCGGGCCGATTTCGTGGTGGATACTTCCCACGGGCTCGATCCCGTGCGCGCGCAGATCAAGCACATCCTGGCCGAGGTCGTTAAGATGCCGCAGCGGCGAAGCTGATTCGCTCATCTGACCGGCACCTCAAGAATCATGCGCGAAATCGTTCTCGACACTGAAACCACCGGCCTTGATCCCCTGCGCGGCGACCGCCTGGTCGAGATCGGCTGCGTCGAGATCTTCAATCGCATGCCGACGGGACAGACCTTTCACCGCTACATCAATCCTGAAAGGGACATGCCGGCGGAAGCCTTTGCGGTGCACGGCCTGTCGAGCGAATTTCTCGCGGCCAAGCCGCTGTTTCACGAGATCGTCGACGAGTTCCTGGAATTCATCGGCGACGCACCGCTGGTGATCCACAACGCCTCGTTCGACATCAGTTTCATCAACGCCGAACTCGACCGCATCAAGCGCGCCGCGATCCCGCGCGAGCGGCTGGTCGACACGCTTTTGCTGGCGCGGCGCAAGCATCCCGGTGTGTCCAACAGGCTCGACGATCTCTGCTCGCGCTATGCGATCGACAATTCCCACCGCACCAAGCACGGCGCGCTGCTGGACTCCGAATTGCTCGCGGAAGTCTATGTCGATTTGATCGGCGCCCGGCAGTCGCAGCTCATCCTGGCGTCGGAGTCCGAGGAGATTCGCGTCGGCACGAATGGTGATGCGCCACGGCGGCAGCGACCGGCGCCGCTGGCCCCGCGCGTCAGCGAGGCCGAGCGCGAGGCCCACCGGGCCTTCATTGCGACGATGGGTGAAAAGGCGATCTGGAACGAGTATCTCGCCCAGCCGGCGGCAAGTCCGACTTGATCGGTGCTGTCTGGCTCTAGTCTTCAGTCTTCGTGCGGTCTTGGTGCGCCACGAAACCCTCATGGTGAGGAGCGCGAAGCGCGTCTCGAACCATGAGGCCCGGATCTCTCCCGCGGCCATCCTTCGAGACGCCCGCCTCCGGCGGGCTCCTCAGGATGAGGGGGAAGAGTGCGTGTGACGCAGTCGGATTGCTAGGCCTACAGCCTCAGCTTGGCTTGACCTGACCCTGGGCGGCCATTTGCCGCTCCATGTTCTGCCGGTAGAGACCGACGAAATCGACCGGATCCAGCATCAGCGGCGGGAACCCGCCGTCGCGCACGGCGGTGGCAATGATCTCGCGCGCGAACGGGAACAAGAGCCGCGGACATTCGATCATGACCAGCGGATGCAGGTTCTCCTGCGGCACGTTGACGATGCGGAACACCCCGGCATAGGCGAGCTCGAACGAGAACATCACCTTACCCGCGGTCTCGGCCTTGCCCTCGACCGACAGCACGACCTCGTACTCGTGTTCCGAGAGGTTGTTGGCGTTGACGTTGATCTGGATGTTGATCTGGGGCTGCTGGCTCTGCGGCTGAAGCGAGGCCGGCGCGTTCGGATTCTCGAACGACAGATCCTTGGTATATTGCGCCAGCACGTTGAGCTGCGGAGCCTGGCCTGCCTCGGGGGTGCCGTTTCCGTTGGTCATGAAAATGTCTCCTTACCCGAATGGGCCTGATATCGCGGCCGGTTGGCTAACATAGGCTCGCCTCGTTCCACAAGGACGAACGGCCCCGGATTCGGCCTCCTAACATCACCGAAAAGGGTGGCCCCTTACCCGTTCTGGCCCGACGGAGCACATCTTAAACGATTGAAGATGCGCGATTTCCAGTCAGGATCCGATTTCCCCTTAAGGATAAAACGCGCTACACTTCGCACTGTGCCAAAAGGCGCCATTGGCCGGACTAGATTTCGTGCCTACATCGCTTGGATCTGATGCGGACCTAAAAAGGTGATGTGGCTTTGCCGTTCCTGTATGGAACGGTTGACTGGCCGGACTGATTTTCCCGGCGAAGACCCTGAGCAGAGACCAGAGAGCGAACACGACGTGGACATCTACACCATCATCTTCCTAGCGCTGGCGGTCTTCATTTTCCTGCGCCTGCGCAGCGTGCTGGGGCAGCGGACCGGCAACGAACGGCCTCCGTTCGACCGCACCGCCCGCAATGCGCTGCAGGGTGCCCAGGACAAGAACGTCGTGACCATGCCGGGCAAGGTGATCGATCAGGCTCCGCTGGCGCCGACCGCCGACGTCACGCAGCCTGCCGACCGCTGGAAGGGCCTGACTGAGCCAGGCACTGCACTGGGCCAGGGGCTGGACGCGATCGTCGAGAAGGACTCGTCCTTCGACCCGCGCCACTTCCTGTCGGGCGCCCGCAGCGCCTATGAGATGATCGTGCTCGCCTTTGCCAATGGCGACCGCCGGTCGCTGCGCGACCTCCTGTCCTCGGAAGTGTTCGAGAGCTTCGACGCCGCGATCAAGGAGCGCGAGAAGAACGAGCAGAAGACCGAGACGCGCTTCGTCTCGATCGACAAGGCCGAGCTGGTCGGCGCCGAGATGCGCGACCGCACCGCGCAGCTCACCGTCCGCTTCGTTTCGCAGATGATTTCGGTCACGCGCGACAAGGGCAGCAACATCGTCGACGGCAACGCCGACAAGGTCGCCGACATCACCGATATCTGGACCTTCGCCCGCGACACCACCTCTCGCGATCCGAACTGGAAGCTGGTTGGCACCGGAAGCGCGCATTAAGTCAGCCCTGACAAATTGTGCGACGGCGCTGTGCGCAGGTGCCGTCGCGCTGTCGTCGTTTTCACTCGGCGCTGAAGCGGCGCGCCGTCATCATCACAGCCGCATCGCTCCCGAAATCGCCGCCCCACCACCGCGGGCCTTGCCCTACCCCCAGCTCGCGTTGCCGTTCGAAATTCCCGGCGCGCAATATTTCCCCCTCGCCTGGTCCGAGGTGGCCGGCTGGAACGATGACGATCATCTCGCGGCCTACAAGGCGTTTCGCGCGAGCTGCAAATCGATCGCCGCGCAGCAGCCGCCGGTCGTCGAGCCCAAAGCCATCGGCGGCTCGCTTGGCGAGCCGTGCCGGATCGCCAAATCGCTCGATCTTTCCGACGAGAGCAAAGCCAAAACGTTTTTCGAGGAGCATTTTTCGCCGCTGCGGATCTCGCGGCTCGGCGAGGCCGACGGTTTCGTGACCGGCTACTACGAGCCGGTGCTCGACGGCTCGCACGTCCAGACCGATGTCTACAACGTCCCGGTCTATCGCCGCCCCTCGAACCTGTTCGTGCGCGGCTTCAAGCAGGATGCGCTGAGCCTGCCCAACAAGGGCCCGGTGTACCGCAAGATCGGTCGCCGCAGGCTGGTGCCCTATTACGACCGCGGCGAGATCGAGGATGGCGCGATCGTCGGCCGCGGACTCGAGCTCGCCTGGCTCAAGGACCCGACCGACCTCCTGTTCGCGCAGATCCAGGGTTCGGCGCGGATCAAGTTCGACGACGGCTCGTCCATCCGGATCAACTACGACGCCTACAACGGCTATCCCTACACGGCGGTCGGGCGCATCCTGATCGAGCGCGGCATCATCCCGAAGGAGGAGATGTCGATGCAGAAGATCAGGGAGTGGATGGCGCAAAACCCCGACGGCGCCAAGGAGCTCCGCCGCCAGAATCGCTCCTACATCTTCTTCCGCCAGGTCAATCTGTCCGACAAGGACGAGGCCGTCGGCGCGCAGGGCATCCCGCTGACGGCCGGCCGCTCGATTGCGGTCGACAAATCGCTGCATGTCTATGGCACGCCGTTCTTCATCGAGGGCGAACTGCCGATCGACTCCGAGAAATCGAAGACGCCCTTCCATCGCCTGATGATCGCGCAGGACACGGGATCGGCCATCATCGGCCCCGCTCGCGCCGATCTCTATTTCGGCGCCGGCCAGGAAGCCGGCCGCGTCTCGGGACGGCTGCGCCACAACATGCATTTCGTGATGCTGGTGCCAAAAGGCCTCGATCCCGTTGCGCGCGGTTCGAGGCTGCCCCTGCCCGATCCGCGACCCTCGGAGAAGATCGCGAAGCTGTTTCCGCAAACTGAAACGGCGAAAGCCGTTGAATCCGGGAAAGCTGGTGCGGCGTCGACCACCGTGTCACAAGCCAAGGATGCCACCGTCGCGGTGGCGAGCCCCGTGCCACTGCCGGAGCCGCGTCCCAACATCAAGCCCGCCCGCGAGCAGCGCAAGCACGTGCGCCGTCATTCCAGCCCGCAATGAAGCGATCGTCCCGCCCGCCTGTCCTGGACCCGCCGCCCTCGCCTCGCCGCCGCGCGCTCAGCGAGGACGAGCGCGCGCTGTGGGACGCGGTTGCCAAGCAGGTCAAGCCGCTCCGCAAACCTCGCCTGACGAAGGCGGAGGCGGCGGCGCGCTCCGACGGTTTGCCGGCTGCGCCGGCGGCGAGGCATCCGGCGCCTGCAAGGCCCATTGCCCCCACGCCGGCTCCCCGCGTGGCAAAGTCGGCTGTGCCGCCTCTCGCGCCGCTCGGCAAGCGCGAGCGCACAAAGCTGTCGCGCGGCCGCAGCGAGATCGACGCGCGGCTTGATCTGCACGGCATGACCCAGATGCGCGCTCATCGCGCGCTCTCAGGCTTCATCCAGCGCGCCCATCACGACGGCCTCACCTTCGTGCTCGTCATCACCGGCAAGGGAAGGACCGGCGGCGAAAGCGGCGTGCTGCGCCGGCAGGTTCCGGAGTGGCTCAGCCTGCCCGAATTCCGCGCCTTCGTCGTTGGATTTGAAGAGGCTCATATCGGCCATGGCGGCGAAGGCGCGCTTTATGTGCGGATCAGGCGCGCGAGGTTTTAGAGAACTCGATTTGGTCGCGGGCTCGCTGCGACCTCTCCCGCTTGCGGGAGAGGTCGGCGCGAAGCGCCGGGTGAGGGCTCTCTCCACATCGGGGAGTGTCCCAATGCGGAAACACCCTCTCCCCAGCCCTCTCCCGCAAGCGGGAGAGGGAGTGCACCGTCGCGGCGGCAGGTGGCGCGTCCTTGCGTAGCCCTAAAAAGGCCGCACGATTCCGACGCGCGGGATCAAGGTGATGATCACACCGAAGATATTCGTCTTGCGGTCCTCGGTTGGAATCGAAAGCACTTCCTGCCTGGCCGGCAGCATCTTCACCGCGTGCAGGATCAGGAACATGCAGACCGCCCAGTTCGAGATCCAGCGCGAATAGTCGAACACCATCGCGAACATCACGACATAGGCGAGACTGACGCCGACAAGCCCTGCGATGACGAGACGCCGGTGCGTCGCATCGGCGAGCGCGTGGATCAGGCCCGCGAAATAACGCCAGAGTGGCATGTGCAGCCAGATCAGCAGCGCAAAGACGGGCACGCCGAGAATGTTGTGGGGCATACGGCCCCAGGTATCCGCAAGCTCCTTCGCCAGGGGCTGATACCAGATGTAGCTGAATTGCAGGAGATCGGTACGCGCAGGATCAGCCATCCGGCTCTTCAGATGGGCGACGAAATCGGTCTCTGGGACCGGCATCGTTCCCAAAAATTGCGCGGCGAAGAACAGCGTACTGACACAAAGCAGCGCCGCGAGCCCGAACGCGACGTTCGCGCGATTGGTGCCGTGCGCGACATAATGCCTGACGACGACGATCATGATGATCGTCGGCACATACATCAGGAGATGAATGTGGTGAATCAGGATCAGCACGATCGAGAACACCGCTGCCAGCGCAACATGGAGGATCGAGCGTGCCGGGATCAGCAGCAGCACGATCGCGAGCGCACAGCCGTAGATGTCGAAATGGCCGAGCGTATGCATGAAATTTTTCAGGAAGAACGGCGAGCCCGCGATGAACACGAACAGCGGCAGGGTCTTCTCGTTGAGACCGAAGACCTTGCGGAAAAGCTGAACGAACAGACAGAGCGTCACCAGCCACGTCGCCCCGCCAAGCGCAAACACCAGCCACACCGGGACCTTGGTCGTGAACAGCCCGACGATGGCGCCGATCAGCGCGCGCTTGATGAAGCCGAAATGATAGTCGACGAGCAGGTGGATGTAGGGGACGTAGGGCGGCAGCAGGATTTTATGGATGAACACGCCGGCGATCACGGCGGCGTTGATCGCGAGCAGCAGGCGCCAGGGGTTTTGCAGGATGCGTACGGTCACGCCGCACCCGAGCTGGGGAGAGCTTTCTCCGCCGTCGTTCCGGACAAGCGAGCGTAGCGAGCGCTGATCCGGGACCCATAACCACAGGAGGTTGTTTGAGCCGAGACTGGGGCCGCCATCTGTTTCAACAAGGACCGCTGGTGGTTATGGGTCCTGGCTTTCGCCAGGACGACAGCGGCATAATTAGCGCGACCGCCCGAAATTACAAAATAAACCGGCTTAGATCGGCGTTCTTGGCGAGGTCGCCGATGTGCTTCTGCACGAAGTCGGCGTCGATCCGGATGGTTTCGCCGTTGCGGTCGGGCGCGGTGAAGGAAATCTCGTCCAGCACCCGCTCCATCACGGTCTGAAGCCGCCGCGCGCCGATGTTCTCGACCGTCGAATTGACGGCGACCGCGATGTCGGCCAGCGCATCGATGGCGCCGTCGGTGATGTCGAGCATCACGCCCTCGGTCTGCATCAGCGCGACATATTGCTTGATCAGCGAGGCCTCGGGCTCGGTGAGGATGCGCCGCATGTCGTCGCGGGTCAGCGCCTGCAATTCGACGCGGATCGGCAGGCGGCCCTGCAATTCCGGCAAGAGGTCCGAGGGCTTGGCGACGTGGAAGGCGCCGGACGCGATGAACAGGATGTGGTCGGTCTTGACGGCACCGTGCTTGGTCGAGACGGTGGTGCCCTCGATCAGCGGCAGCAGGTCCCGCTGCACGCCTTCGCGCGAGACGTCGCCGCCGACGCGACCGTCGCGTGCGCAGATCTTGTCGATCTCGTCCAGGAACACGATGCCGTTGTTCTCGACCGCGCTGATCGCCTCCAGCGTGAGCTGGTCAGTGTCCAGGAGCTTGTCGGATTCCTCGTTGACGAGGATCTCGTGCGAGCCCTCGACCGTCAGTCGCCGCGTCTTGGTGCGGCCGCCGAGCTTGCCAAAGATGTCGCCGATCGAGATCGCGCCCATCTGTGAGCCCGGCATGCCCGGGATTTCGAACATCGGAAGACCGCCGCCGGTGGACTGCGTCTCGATCTCGATTTCCTTGTCGTTGAGCTCGCCGGCGCGCAGCTTCTTGCGGAAGGATTCCCGCGTCGCGGAGCTGGCATTGGCGCCGACGAGGGCGTCCAGCACGCGCTCCTCGGCGGCAAGCTGGGCGCGGGCCTGCACGTCCTTGCGCTTCTTCTCGCGCACCTGGGCGATGGCGACCTCGACGAGATCGCGCACGATCTGCTCGACGTCGCGGCCGACATAGCCGACCTCGGTGAATTTGGTGGCTTCAACTTTAAGGAACGGCGCGTTGGCGAGCTTGGCCAGCCGCCGCGCGATCTCGGTCTTGCCGACGCCGGTCGGGCCGATCATCAGGATGTTCTTCGGCAGTACCTCCTCGCGAAGCGAGCCGGTGAGCTGCTGGCGCCGCCAGCGGTTCCGCAGCGCGATCGAGACGGCGCGCTTGGCCTCGGACTGGCCAACGATGAAACGGTCGAGTTCGGAAACGATTTCGCGGGGAGAGAAGTCTGTCATGGGACCTTAGCTAGGGTCAGAAACCGGCCGGGACAAGTCGCATTTTGGTAGGGTCAGATGATCGGCGGACCGGATTGCCATTGTTTCACGGCCTCGATCGGATGGATCAGCATCAGAATATTGAGCGTCAGATTGTCGCGAATGTGGAGCGCCATCATGAGCTCGAAAGCGAGCCCGATCAGGACGATGATCGTGACCGGCAGAACGCGGGCCGTGAGGAAGCCGAGCACCATGAACAGCGTGTCAGAAACTGAGTTGACGATGCTGTCGCCGTAATAATCCAGCGAGATCGTGCCGGCGCGATAGCGCTCGATGATGAAGGGCGAATTCTCGACGATCTCCCAGCTGCCTTCGATCAGCATCGCGATCATCAGCCGTGCCGGCCAGGATAGTTGCAGCAACGGCAGGCGCGCGAACAGCAGCCAGGTCAATCCGTAGAACAGGAAGCCATGGAGGATGTGGGAGAAGCTGTACCAATCGGCGATGTGCTGGGAATTCTCCGAGCTGTTCACCACGCCGTGCCAGAGCTTGACATAGCCGCAGGTGCAGATCGGCACCCGGCCCATGGCAAGCAGAATCGAGGCCTGCAGCGCCAGCAGCAACAGCGCAATGCCGATCCAGTAGATCGGTGAAACCGCCGTCTTGATGGCGTGGGTTGGCGCTGAGGTCATGGATTGCGCATCATCAGCAACGACGGCCCGTCGGGTGTCTGCACCATGCCGACTGGCCCAAAACCCGCCTTTTCGTAGGCGCGCACGGCGCGAACGTTCAGCGGATCAGGATCGGTCACCATGCGCGGGAGCCCTTGCCGCAGCTTCTCATCGACGAACTGCCGGATAAACGACGAGCCATGCCCGCGTGTGATCATGTCGGCTTCACCGATGAAAAGGTCGATGCCACGTGTCCCCTCCGGCTGCGGCCCAAAGCCCGTATTCCACGCAGTCAGGCTGTAGCACTGAAGATAGCCGAACGGCTTGCCCTCGGCCAACACGATGAACTGGTCCATCGCGGGCTCAATGAGGTCACCGCTCACGAGGGCAAATTGCTCATCCGGATCGCCCCACCATTCCCGCACATGGGCCGCTTTCAGCCACCGCCGGATCAGCGGCAGGTCGGCCGCGATCATCGGGCGGAAGGTATAGGTAAGGGACATCTAGCAGCCCCATCGGTGGTGCGCCCCCTCTCCCGCTTGCGGGAGAGGGTTGGGGAGAGGGTGTCTCCGCTAGCAAGAGCCCCCAAGAGGCGAGAGCCCTCACCCGCGCCTTCGGCGCGACCTCTCCCGCAAGGGGGAGAGGTTAGACCGAGCCCGGAGCTGCGCTGTTCGTCCACAGATGGATCCTCTAGCCGCTCGACAGGCTTTCGATCGTCACGCTGCGGTTGGTGTAGACGCAGATATCGGCGGCGATGTCGAGCGAGCGGCGGACGATGGTCTCGGCGTCCTTGTCGGTGTCGAGCAGGGCGCGCGCTGCCGCCAGCGCATAGTTGCCGCCCGAGCCGATCGCCATCACGCCGGCCTCGGGCTCCAGCACGTCACCGGTCCCGGTCAGGACCAGGGAGACGTCCTTGTCGGCCACGATCATCATGGCCTCGAGCCGCCGCAGATACCGGTCGGTGCGCCAGTCCTTGGCAAGCTCGACCGCGGCCCGGGTCAGCTGCCCCGGATATTGCTCGAGTTTGGATTCCAACCGCTCAAAGAGTGTGAAGGCGTCGGCCGTGGCCCCGGCAAAGCCGCCGATCACGTCGCCCTTGCCGAGCTTGCGGACCTTTTTGGCGTTGGACTTGATCACGGTCTGGCCGATCGAGACCTGGCCGTCGCCGCCGACCACCACCCGGCCGCCCTTGCGAACCGTTACGATCGTCGTGCCGTGCCAGACCGAGCTGTTTTGCGGATCCTGCATGAAGTACCTCGTTGTCGGGCCTGATTTAGGCGGTCCGGCCCAAAGGCACAACCAGCGCACAACGGGCGCACAAAGGCCGCTCCGGGCCAATTCCGCTCACCATAGGCGGAAGTAGAGCCCTGCCCCGGCCATCCCGCAGTAGCGAAGGCGTCATTTGGCTGTTAAAAGACCGCCGTTTTCGGCCCGAACGAGCATGATCCGGAAAAGTGGGCACCGGTTTTCCGAGGAGATCATGCTCACACCTAAGAGTGAAAGCTCGCTTCAATGCGCACTGCGACGATCAAGCGCAAGACCAAGGAGACCGACATCGAGGTATCCGTGAACCTCGACGGATCCGGCGTGTCTGATATCGCGACCGGGATCGGTTTTTTCGACCATATGCTCGATCTCCTCGCCCGCCATTCCCGCATCGACCTCACGGTCAAGGCAGTGGGCGACCTGCACATTGATTATCACCATACGACCGAAGACACCGGCATCGCGCTCGGCCAGGCCGTCAAGCAGGCGCTCGGCAACATGGCGGGCATCACCCGCTATGCCAGCGTCCACATGCCCATGGACGAGACGCTGTCGCGCGTCGTCATCGACATCTCGGGCCGCCCGGTCCTGGTGTTCAAGGCCGACTTCCCCCGCGACAAGATCGGCGAGTTCGACACCGAGCTCGTGCGCGAATGGTTTCAGGCCTTCGCCATGAACGCCGGCGTGACTCTCCACGTAGAGACCCTATATGGCGAGAACAGCCACCATATCGCCGAATCCTGCTTCAAGGGTCTGGCGCGGGCGCTCCGCACCGCCGTGGCGATCGATCCGCGGGCGGCGGGCGAAGTGCCCTCCACCAAGGGCTCGCTCGGCGGCTGACAGCTCCGTCTCGCGGCGATGAGCGCCGCCGGCGGTATCAAATATCTTCTTAAGAACGGGGCATCCAACATGCCTGCCTACACAGTTCATGCTCCCGGCCCCAGCGGCGCGGACCTGCGCGCGACGGACAACTTCGTCTTCGTGCGCGACGGCTTTCATTTCTGGGCGATGGTCTTCGGCCCGTTCTGGCTATTGTGGCACCGGCTGTGGCTGGCGCTGCTCGGCTGGGTGATCTTCTTTGCAGCGTTCCAGGCTGGGCTTTCGAGCGTTGGCGCCGGCCGCTCCTCGATCTTCCTTGCAGATATCGTCCTGGCCCTCTTGATGGGCCTCGAGGCGTCGAGCCTGCGCCGCTGGACGTTGTCGCGCGGCAATTGGCGTCAGCTCGATGTCGTCATCGCCGACGATCACGACACTGCCGAGCGCCGCTTCTTCGAGCGCTGGAGCAAGACACAGCGCGGCATCGTCAATGATCAGTGGGCCGTCGATCGCGGCGGTCCACCGCCGACCCGGAGCGTCCCGGGGCAGCCATTCTCAAACCCGCCGCCGCTTCCATCCGGTGGCATTATCGGATTGTTTCCAGAACCGGGAGGGTCACGATGAGCGTCGCCATCATCGATTACGGTTCCGGCAATCTGCATTCTGCCGCAAAAGCCTTCGAGCGCGCCGCGCGCAGCATGGCGGACGGCCAGAAGGTCTTCGTGACGAGCGATCCGGATCAGGCCTACGGCGCCGATCGCCTGGTGCTGCCCGGCGTCGGCGCCTTCGCCGATTGCCGTCGTGGGCTTGATGCCGTCAACGGCATGGTCGAGGCGATCACTGAAGCGGTGCGCGTGAAGGCGCGGCCTTTCCTTGGCATCTGCGTCGGCATGCAGCTGATGGCGAGCCGAGGCAAGGAGCATGTCACGACGGACGGCTTGAACTGGATCGCGGGCGACGTCGAGAAGATCACGCCGCGCGACGAGAACCTGAAGATTCCGCATATGGGCTGGAACACGCTCGAGGTGTTGCGCGAGCACCCGGTGCTGGAAAAGCTGCCGCTCGGCCCGAAGGGCCAGCACGCCTATTTCGTGCACTCCTACCACCTCAATGCCGCCAACGAGGCGGACGTGCTCGCGCGCGCCGACTATGGCGGTCCGGTCACGGCGATCGTGGCCAGGGACACCGCGATCGGCACCCAGTTTCACCCCGAGAAGAGCCAGCGCTTCGGCCTCGCCCTGATCTCGAACTTTCTGAGATGGAAGCCGTGATCCTCTTCCCCGCTATCGACCTCAAGAACGGCCAGTGTGTGCGCCTGGAGCAAGGCGACATGGCGCGCGCCACGGTGTTCAACCTCGATCCTGCTGCTCAGGCTCAGAGCTTCGTCGCGCAGGGATTTGAATATCTCCACGTCGTCGATCTCGACGGCGCCTTCGCCGGCAAGCCGGTGAACGCGCAGGCCGTGGAGGCCATGCTGAAGACGCTTCAGATCCCGGTGCAGCTCGGCGGCGGCATTCGTGATCTCGCGACCGTCGAGGCCTGGCTCGCCAAGGGCATCACGCGCGTCATCATCGGCACGGCCGCCGTGCGCGACCCGGAGCTGGTGAAGAGCGCGGCGAAGAAATTCCCCGGCCGCGTCGCCGTGGGACTCGATGCCCGAGATGGCAAGGTTGCCGTCGAAGGCTGGGCCGAGACCTCAGAGGTGACTGTGCTGGAGATCGCGCAGCGTTTCGAGGATGCCGGCGTCGCCGCCATCATCTTCACCGACATCGCGCGCGATGGATTGCTGAAGGGCTTGAATCTCGATGCCACGATTGCGCTTGCCGACGCCATCTCCATCCCCGTGATCGCCTCCGGCGGCCTCGCCTCGATCGAGGACGTCAAGGCCATGCTGACGCCGCGGGCGAAAAAGCTTGCGGGTGCGATCGCCGGCCGTGCGCTCTATGACGGCAGGCTCGATCCCGCTTCTGCCCTCACCCTGATCCGCAACGCGCGCGCCTAAAGCGCGACGAAATCGGGATGAAGCTTCGTCGCGCTTTAGGTTTTTGCTTGAGCATGATCTTTTCGGAAAACCGCTTCGCACTTTTCCGGATCATGCTGTAGGAGACGACAGATGTTCAAGGTGCGCGTGATCCCCTGCCTCGACGTCAAGGACGGACGGGTCGTCAAGGGCGTCAACTTCGTCGACCTGCGCGATGCCGGCGATCCCGTCGAGGCGGCGATCGCCTATGACGCGGCCGGCGCCGACGAGCTCTGCTTTCTCGACATCACCGCGACCCACGAGAACCGCGGCATCATGCTGGACGTGGTCCGGCGTACCGCGGAAGCCTGCTTCATGCCGGTCACCGTCGGCGGCGGCGTGCGCAAGGTCGATGATATCAAGACGCTGCTGCGCTCGGGCGCCGACAAGGTCTCGATCAACAGCGCCGCGGTGTCGCGGCGCGAGTTCGTCAAGGAGGCCGCCGAAAAGTTCGGCGAGCAGTGCGTGGTGGTTGCGATCGACGCCAAGCGCGTCAAGCGCCCCGGCGGCTCCGATCGCTGGGAGATCTTTACGCATGGCGGGCGCAACTCGACCGGCATCGATGCCATCGAATATGCCCAGGAGGTGGTGTCGCTGGGTGCTGGTGAAATCTTGCTCACCTCGATGGACCGCGACGGCACCAGGCAGGGCTTTGACATCCCGCTGACCCGGGCGATCGCCGACAGCGTTCCCGTTCCCGTGATCGCCTCGGGCGGCGTCGGCAATCTCGATCATCTCGTCGACGGCATCCGCGACGGCCATGCGACCGCGGTGCTGGCGGCATCGATCTTCCACTTTGGGGAATTTACAATCCGCGAGGCCAAGGACCACATGGCCCGTCGCGGTCTGCCAATGCGGCTGGATGCCTGACGACTCCGCTTCGCAAAAATGCTACACAGGCAAGTCTGGACCGGCCGATGAGGCTGGCCATGTGTTTCTGAGTATTTCGTATGTCGCGTTTCACGATCCACGATCTGGCCGCAACCATCGAAGCCCGCGCTGCGGCTGGTGGCGAGGCGTCCTATACCCGCAAGCTCCTGGACAAGGGCGCGGAACATTGCGCGAAAAAGTTCGGCGAGGAAGCAGTCGAAACCGTAATCGCAGCAGTCGAAAACAATCGCGCGCATCTGATCGCTGAAAGCGCCGACCTGCTCTACCACTTCCTTGTGCTGCTCAAGGCGCGTGGCGTAAAGCTGGAAGAGGTCGAGGCGGCGCTGGACAAGCGCACTTCGATGTCGGGGTTGGAAGAGAAGGCAGCGCGCAAGAGCGAGTAGGGTTTTTATTCGAGCATGATCTTTACGGAAAACCGCTTCACACTTTTCCGGATCGTGCTCTAGTGGAGAAGCGGCGTCATGGATATCCGCGCACCCGAGCAGATCTATAATCCCTACCGCGTCTATACGCGCGAACAATGGGCGCGATTGCGCGACGATACGCCGATGACGCTGGAGCCGGGCGAGTTCGACCGCCTGCGCTCGCTGCACGACCGCCTCGACCTTCAGGAGGTCGAGGACATCTATCTGCCGCTGTCGCGGCTGCTGTCGATCTATGTCGACGCCATGCAGCGCCTGTATTATTCGCAGCGCCAGTTCCTCAACATCCGCGATCGCAAGATGCCTTACATCATCGGCGTCGCGGGTTCCGTCGCGGTCGGAAAGTCCACCACCGCTCGCGTGCTTCAGGCCTTGCTCGCGCGCTGGTCGCCGCGGCCGAAGGTCGACCTGATCACGACGGACGGTTTTCTCTATCCCCTTGCGGTGCTGGAACGGCAGGGCCTGGTGCAGAAAAAAGGTTTTCCGGAGAGCTATGACCTGCCGTTGCTGCTCAGCTTCCTCTCCGACATCAAGGCCGGCCGCCACCCCGTGCGCGCGCCGGTCTATTCGCATCTGACCTACGACATCGTGCCGAACCAGTGGGTCGAGATCGACCAGCCGGATATTTTGATCGTCGAGGGCGTCAACGTGCTGCAGACCGGCAAGCTGCCGCGTGACGGCAAGGCGGTGCCGGTCGTGTCCGACTTCTTCGACTTCTCGGTTTATATCGACGCTGACGAAGCAGCGCTGCGGCAATGGTATGTGAAGCGCTTCCTGGCGCTCAGGGACACCGCGTTCACCGATCCCAGGTCCTACTTCCACCGCTATGCGCCGCTGTCGGACGAGGAAGCGACCGCCACCGCGCTCGCGATCTGGGAGCGTACCAACCTCGCCAATCTCGAGGACAACATTCTGCCCACCCGCCCCCGCGCGACGCTGATCCTGAAGAAGGGCGCCGACCACGTGGTGGAGACCGTGGCGCTGCGACGGCTGTAGCCGCGTTGTTGTAGGGTGGGCGAAGGCGCCCGCTTCGCGCGTCGTGCCCACCACTTCTGTTGTATGCGTGGAGAGATGGTGGGCACGGCGCAAGAGCGCCTTTGCCCACCCTACGGCTGCGTCGATTGTGGCTACACCTCCAGATGCCGTTCAGCCTTTTCGCGCCTGTCTCTGTCTGTCACGCGCGGCACGCACCTTGGCGCGGTTGCCGCAGACGCGCATTTCGCACCAGCGGCGGCGATTGTTCTTGGTGGTGTCGAAGAACAGCCAGCCGCATTCCTGGCCGGCGCAGCGCCTGGTGCGCAAGAGGTCCTTCTCCATCAAGAGCGTCAAGGCGGACAGCGTGATGGGGCCGAGGATCGCAGCCTCGATGTCGCGGCGCGGATCAAACACCCAGATGTAACTGCCCAGGCGCATCCTCATCTCGGCGTGGCGCAGGTATTCCGCGTGGGCGGCTGACAAGAGATCAAGAGACCTGGCCGGGACCGGCCGCTGCTCGGCGAGCGCGGTGCCGATCGTCCAGATCAGCTCGCGCAGCTCGAGGGCGCGCCCGAAGGCGTGGCGCGCCCGACGCGGATGGCCCGACAGCTGGGCACGGATGTAGGCGCAATCGGAGGGCGGCATGACGCGGGCGTGCTCGACCCACTGCATCAGCGTGTCGAAATCCCTCAGGTGCTCCTGGTGCGCGGCAGAGCCGCGTGCCGACGACGTGTTGGTGAAATCCCATGCCAGTTCGCCGCCGACGAGATCGAGACTGCCGGCGCGGGAGGGTGGGAGCACGATTTTGGTTCGCGGGATGGTGCTCATGTGTAACCATCAAATTGCACAAAAAGAGCTCGCCGCGGCGTGCCGTACCGCCCTGCCCCAGACGAAGCCGCGTTATCTCAGGCATTTTCGAAGCCCCGCGCAAGGCAAAAACTGTAACCATCTATCGATTATTGACTGGCGACGGGGTGCGTGACAGCCTGATACCTCTAAAACGATCTTTGGAGGTTACCATGACCTGTCGTCGCGGCGCTCTCCCCCTGCTCGTGTCCGTTCTCGCTCTTGCGGCTATGGACCCGTCTGCCGCGCAACTGGCCGGCAAGGACGTCAAGATCGGCATCGGCGGTCCCTTGACCACGACCTCGGCCGGTTTCGGTGTCGAGATGAAACAGGCGGCGGAACTCGCGGTCGACGAGCGCAACGCGGCGGGCGGCGTCGCCGGCGCCAAGGTCGTTGCGACGGCGATTGACGACAAGGCCGATCCCGAGATCGGAAAGACGGTCGCCAAGGCGTTTTGCGATGATCCGGCCATTTTGGGCGTGGTCGGCCACGTCAACAGTGGCGTCGCCATCGCCACCGGCCAGATCTATGCGGACTGCTCGCTTGCGGTGATCACGCCGATGGCGTCGAATCCGAAAGTGACGGAGAGCGGCTTTGCCACCATCTTCCGCCTGACCAATCGCGACGACCGGAAAGGGCCGGGGTTGGCACGCTACCTGATGGAGAAGCTGGGCAAGAAGCGCGCGCTCGTGGTCGACGACGGGACGTCCTATGGCGTCGGCCTCGCCGACCAGTTCGTTGCGGGCTTCGGCGCCGGCGGCACCGTGGTTGCGCGCAAATCGGTCAAGGTCGGCGAGAAGGATTTTGCCGATTTCGTCAAATCGTGGCCTCGGGATTTCGACGTGCTGTTCTTTGCCGGCATTCGCGAAGGCGCGCTGATCCTCAAGGAGATGCGTGCGCAGGGCCTGACCCAGCTATTCAGCTGCGGCGACGGATGCTGGGACACCAAGGCCTTCATCCAGGCCGCCGACGGCGCGGCGACGACGGCCGAAGGCGTTCGCATTCTCTCCGCTGCACCCGCCATCGGCACGGTGCCCGGCTCGTCCGAGTTCGGCGCCAAGTACACGGCGAAGTACGGCCCTATCAACAACTATGCCGCGAGCTCCTATGATTCAGCGCGAGTGTTGATGACCGCGATCGCCGAAGCGGCCAAGGCGAAGGAAGGCGCGCCAACGCGTGCCGACGTCGTAGCGGCGTTGCGAAAATTGACCTTCCAGGGCATCGCCTATGCGAGGCCGGTGCAATGGACCGAGAAGGGCGACAACAAATCGGCCGTCATCTTCGTCAACGTGGTCGAGGGCGACCATTTCAAGCAGGTCGACCAGATCGGCGAGTGAGGTTTTGCCGGGCCGCTGCGCGCGCCGATGAAAGTGCCTAGGCAAAGGCGCGCCCTTCGCGTGCCGTGCCCACCACTTCTGTTGCATTCGTGGGAGATGGTGGGCACGCTTCGCTTTGCCCACCCTACCGCGGCGTCGGTCGTGGCTACACCGCCACATGCCGTGACGCTGCGAGGCCGGCGAGCGCCTCCTCCAGCTTCTCGCGGTCGAGGGGCTTGATCAAAAATCCGTCCATGCCCGCTTCGAAACAGGCGTAGCGATCTTCCACCAGCGTGTTCGCGGTCAGCGCCAGGATCGGCGTGCGGCGGCCGTCCTCACCTGCTTCATGCGTGCGGATGCGCATGGCCGCTTCGATGCCGTCGAGCTGCGGCATCTGGATATCCATCAGCACGAGATCATACGGTGTGCCTGCGGATTTCGCAGCTAACCAGGATTCCAGCGCCGCTTCGCCATGGGTTGCGATCACGACGCGGTGCCCAAGCCGCGTCAGCAGGGATCGCATCAGCAGCGCGTTGATCTCGTTGTCCTCCGCGACCAGGATCGACAGACCCTTTGTCACTGCGGGCGGCGTCATGGATGCCTCGGCCGGTGGCTCCGGCGCGAGCTCGGGCGAGGCGACTTCCGGCGTCAGCGACAGGCGCCCGGCGAGCGAGGCGGCACGCAGCGGCTTCACCAGGTAGCCGGTGAATGCCGGCGAGAGCTGTTCGTGCCGCGTGGCGGGCGTGAGCAGCACCAGCCGTTGCGCGGCGTGACCGCGGGCCGCGTCGCCAAGCCGCGCCGCCACCTCCGGACCGAACGCGCGATCGATCAGCACGGCATGCCAGGAGCGCTCCGGCAGCAGCGCCAGTGCGGCGTCGACGTCCGAGACCGTGCAGGTCTGGCCGCCCCAGCGCTCCAGCCGCCGCGCGATCAGCGACGCCTCGATGCCTAGGGCGGCGATCAGCAGGATCGATTTGCCGGTGAGGTCGGGACTAGGAAACGTGGTTTGTCCCGTGCTGGCCTGGGCTGGTGCGAGCGGAGTCGAGACCTCAAAGGTCGAGCCCCTGCCCGGCTCGCTCTCCAGCGTGATCCGGCCGCCCATGCGCTTGACGATGCGCTCGCTGATCGCAAGGCCAAGGCCGGTGCCGCCATAGGTGCGCGCGACGCGCTCGTCGGCCTGCTCGAATTCGCGGAAGATGCGCGACTGCGCCTCGGGCGCGATCCCGATGCCGGTGTCGCGTACGAGAAAGCTGATCTCGTTCGGCCACAGGCCGGGCTCGACGATCAGCGCCACGCCGCCATGCGCGGTGAACTTGATGGCATTGCCTGCGAGATTGAGCAGCACCTGGCGCAGCCGCGGGGCATCGCCGACGACGTCGAGCGGCAGGCGCTCGTCGACATACGCCGCGATCTCGAGGTTTTTTGACTGCGCACGCGGCGCGAGCAGCTCGGTGATCTCCTCGATCAGGGTCGACAAGGCGAATGGACGCTGCTCGAGGTCGAGCTTGCCGGCCTCGATCTTGGAATAATCGAGCAGCTCCTCGATCAGCGCGGTCAGCGCCTCGCCCGAGGTTTTTACCGCCCTTGCATAGGTCGTCTGCTCCGGCGTCAGCGTGGTGTCGAGCAACAGGCTGCTCATGCCGATGATGCCGTTGAGCGGCGTGCGGATCTCGTGGCTGGCCATCGCCAGGAAGCGCGACTTGGCACGGTTGGCCGCATCGGCCTGGTCGCGGGCCTCGGAGAGCGCGCGTTCGCTCTCGGTGCGATCGGTGACGTCGCGGCCGACGCTCTGGAGCTCGGCCGGCTGGCCGGCATCCAGCCGCACGAAGCCCTCGCGCCAGGCGACCCAGCGTGCGCCGATCGGTGTTGCGATCCTCTGGTCGTGGATGCGCGTGCCATTGCTTTCGAGTGCGCTGTCGCCCTGCTCCAGCACGTCGAAATTAAAGCGCGTGCCGATCAACGCGCCGCGCGCCTGGCCGGCAAGCTCGCAATAGGCGTCGTTGGCAAAGGTGATTCGTCCGTGGTGGTCACGCAGGACGATTAGATCGCCTTGCGATTCAAAGAGGCTGCGCGCGCGCTCTTCAGCTTCCTTCAGCTCCCAATTGCGATCGACCAGCGCCTCGTTATGCGTCGCGAGCGTGCGCAGCCGCTTGTTGACGAAGCGCAGCCGCATGCTGAGCGTGGCAAGCCCAAGGCAGGCGAGGGCGAACAGGAAGCTCGCGCCGATCGCAAAGGCGTTGGGATCGTAGCCGGACTTCTCGGCCCGGCTGCCGGCGATGAAGCCGTAGGCGCCGCCGAACGTCGCCGAGAAGATCATGAAGGAGCGGATCGCGAAGGCGATCCTGGGATGGCGGCGCCTGAAGCGACGCATGCGCACTTTGATCCGGAACGACCGACCCATCGCCAACGATCCTGACCCTTCCTGAAAGAAATTCCTTTGCCCGCCCTCGGTGACGATGTGTCGTCCGACCTTGCGAACAGTTTGAGGTTTTGCGGCCGGCTCGAAACAGGGTTGATGAGACGTTAACGTCTCAGAGCGAGGCCGCCTGCAGGTGTCGATGCCCGCCGGCCGCGCCAACGATCAGCGCGGCGGCATCGCGGGTCGAGAACGTTCTCGACCGCACATAGATGCGATAGTCGGCCGGGCCCTCGCTGGAGAGATAGATCACCGGGGCATCGCTGCTCGGATGCGCGGAGATCGCGACGAGGCGCGTTGCCGCGCTCGATTGGCAGGCGTCCGTCTCCGAAGTTGGGGTGTCGTCGACCAGGACGAAGTCCGCAGCCTCCGGCGTCTCGGTGATCTGTACGCGGACGGTGGCGCGGGTAGGGTCGTCGGAGAAAGCAACGTGCAGGCCGGCGGTCCAGGGCACCGATGCGAGCTCGACCGGGGTCTCGCCGACGGCGATGCAGGGATGCGATGCTGATCCGGGGCCGCCGCGCGCCAGCATCGCCGCTGCCATCAAGGGAACAACCGAAGCCAGGATCTTGAAACGCAACATGACACTCTACTCACCAAGGACTCGCGCAAGGCCGGGAAAACGGCCGAGATGAACGCGTGGGCCTTATGGTTTGCAGAGCGTAAAGGAAACTCGTTACCGCCGGGTTGATACGGATGCGCGTTACGCCAACTGGCGTACATCCTCCGCGAGTGCGCGGTAGGAGAGCGCCTCGGCGAGATGCAGCCGGCCGATCGTCTCAGTGTTGTCGAGGTCGGCTAAAGCGGGATGGGGTTAGGTTGAATCGATTTGGGATTCCCAAATCAGCTTGCTTCTGATTCACCATGCTGGCTGGACGGAGGCCAGCATGGATGGGCAAGCCGTACTCTCTGGATCTTCGCAAGCGCGT